>DATMZZ010000341.1:0-29907 GCA_035573175.1 Allostellaceae bacterium | reverse complement strand
CGCATCTCCTGACGTTCGGCGTCTGCGCTTTCTGCTTCATCTTCTTGATCTGGGCGCATTTCGCGAAGCTCGACGAGGTGACGCGCGGCGATGCGCGCGTGGTGCCATCGAGCAAGATCCAGGTCGTTCAAAACCTCGAAGGCGGTATCCTTGCCGAACTCGCGGTGCATGACGGACAGATCGTGCAGAAGGGCGATGTGTTGCTGCGCATCGCCAATACCAGCGCCGAATCGCAATATCGCGACAGCCGCACGCAATATCTGACGCTCGAGGCGATGATCGCGCGGTTGAAAGCCGAAGTCGCCGACAAGGCGCCGCAATTCCCCGACGAGGTGCTGAAAGAAGCACCGAGCGTCGCGCATAGTGAGCAAGCGCTCTACGAGAGCCGGCTTGATCAGTTCAAATCGAATATCGCCGTGCTGAACGACCAGCTCGCGCAGAAGCAGCAGGAAATCGCCGGGCTACAATCGAAACAGCAGACTTTGTCGCGCTCGCTCGACCTGGCGAAGCAGGAGCGGGACATGACGGCGCCATTGGTCACGAGCGGCGCAGCGTCGAAGCTCGAATTGGTGAAGCTGGAGCGCGAGCTCACCGATATCCAAGGCCAGCTCGACGATGTGAAGATATCGATTCCGCAGGCTGAGGCGGCGCGCAATGAAGCACAAAAGCGGATTCAGGAAAAGACGGCGACTTTCCATTCCGATGCCCAGGCCGAGCTCAACAAACATACAGCCGAGCTTGCTGCGCTGTCGCAGCAGATTTTCGCACAGCATGACCGCGTGACACGCACCGAAGTGCGCTCACCGGTGCGCGGCACGATCAAGGATGTGAAGGTCACGACGATCGGCGAGGTGATCAAGCCAGGTGAAGACCTCGTCGAGATCGTCCCGCTCGAAGACACGTTGCTGGTCGAGGCGAAGGTCCGGCCGGCGGATGTCGCGTTCCTCCATCCCGGCCAGCCGGCGATGGTCAAGATCACGGCCTATGATTTCTCGATCTATGGCGGGCTCAAAGCACGGGTCGAGGATATCTCCGCCGATACGATCAAGGACGATACGCCCAACGGCGGCACCTTTTTCCGCGTGACCCTGCGCACGGAGAAGAACTCGCTTGGCACGGCGGAGAAGCCGCTGCCAATCATCCCCGGCATGACCGCGAGCGCCGAAATCCTCACAGGTCAGAAAACGGTGCTGGATTATCTCCTGAAGCCATTGCTCAAGGCCCGGGACGAGGCGCTACACGAACGCTGAGCGTGCGGGCAGCCGTGGGTCCTTAATCTTTCGGTAACGCTACGTCGCCACACTCGGCGCATGATCTCATCCTGGAGCAACTTGCCGGCGAATTTCGCGGGCGAGGCGATCTTGGCGCTCTACGTCTTCGCCCTGGTCTTCGCGGCCCTAAGCGATCTCGTCAGCTTGCGCATTCCCAACTGGCTGACCGGCGCGCTGGCGCTTGGTTTCCCGATCGCGGCGCTGATCGCGGGTATCGGCCTTTCCGGCCACAGCGTCGATTGGATCTCCCATATAGAAGCGGGCGTGGCGGTGTTCGCCGTCGGCGCGATGCTCTTTGCCTGCCGCATCCTCGGTGGCGGTGACGTCAAGCTGCTGGCGGCGATGGCGCTTTGGTGCGGCATCCATCTGCTGGTGCCGCTGATCTTCCTGACCGCCGTGATCGGCGGCGTCTTCGCGCTGATTGTGCTCGGCCTGCGTCAGCCTTTGGTGCAGACCGCGATCCTTGCGGTGCTGCGTCGCGCGCCGGCTTTCCTCCACGCGAAAATGCCGATTCCCTATGGCATTCCGATTGCGATCGCCGGTGTGATGCTCGCACCGCATCTGCCGTTCCTCGCCTGATTTAGGCGAGTTTAAGACTTCCAGGCCATCACTCCCTTGTGAGACGCCGCAGCGCATGGCGGCACGCTCGCAACCAAGCGTTAACCATGCGCGCGGATCGCAATGGCAAGCGAAAGCGATATTCTTCCCAGGACGCGCAGTGAAGCAGCGGCCGCCACGAGCGCGCCGCCGGAGCTTGCCTCACCCTGGGAACAGCGCATCCTGCAACTCGACGGCAAGCGCTATTCGTTGCGCCTGGAGCACGAGTTCTGGGCCGCGCTCGAAGCGATCGCGTCGCGCCGCAAGCTACGCCTCAATCGCCTCGTTGCCGAGATCGCGTCACGCCGGTCTGGCGATACCAATCTCTCTTCGCTGCTGCGCGTCTTCTGCCTCGGCGAGATGGAGCGTGCCACGGCTGGCCGCTCGCTCGTGCTCGACGGCGCCAGCATCAACGCGCTCATCGAAGCGGCGCCGGCGCCGGGATTGTTGCTCGATGCCGACCAACTCGTCCTCGCAGCCAATGACGCCTTCCTCCATTGGAGCGGCGTTAAGCGAGCGCTATTGTTGCGGCAAAAGCTCGCCACGTATTTCCGCTTGCAAAGCGCGAGCAGCTTCGACGGCCTCTGGACCAGGCCGATACGGGAGGAAGAGACGCGTATGATCGGTATCATGCCGGGCCGCGTCCTAGCGGCGGATGTCAAGCTCGTGCCGGTGCTGAGCGCGCGCGGACGACGGCTTTGCGTTGTCTGGGTGATTGCCTGATGCGTTCCTCGATGACCGCCGCTCTGGCTGCGGCTCTATTCCTTCTTCCCGCGGCTGCCTTCGCTTCGTGCACGGCGAGCGTCAGTGCGCCCGCTTTCAGCGTCGCGATGAAGGATCCGCCCGTCAACTATCGCTTCGATCTCGACAGCGCGGCTCTGGCCAAAATCGCCAGCGAGAACGGCATGCCCGGGCTCAAGGGCGAAATCCCTTTCGGCCTGACCATCGGCCGCTACGATCTCGAGGTCACGGTCAATACCGACAGCATGCGCGATGGCAGTGGCTACTGCGCGCAGCTACGCGCCGCCCATGTCGAGATCGGGCTCAAGCAACTCGACGTCATCGTCGATCGCCGCTTTGCTCCAGACTCGTGCGAGCGTCGGGCGGTACTCGATCACGAGCGCCAGCATGTCGAGGTGTTCCGCGAGGCGGTGCGTTACTATCTGTCGGCGCTGGAACGAGCCCTCACGCGCACATCGCTGCCTCTCAACATCCATGTGGCGGATCGCAACGCGGCGCGGGCGGCCTATCTTGGCCCGATAACGGACTCGCTTAAGCCGATTTTCACGGCGATCAATGGTCGCGCGCGCGACGGGAATACGCGGCTCGATATGCCAGAGAGTTACGCCACGGTGTTCAAGCGCTGCAGTCATTGGTGAGCGAAGCGTCGGACAATTCGTCGACGCCTTTAACGCTCGACTTCACGCGTTTGACATTACAGCAGAAAATGTCGCGTGGCTTGGCAAGATAACGCTGGAACTTAGCTAGCGGCGGGTTAACGCGAGAATGCGGGGAGTCGCATAGTTGTGAACGTCCGAATGATGCAGTCGGACGAAGCCGATTCGATAACATCCCGTTGTGATCTCACGTCGAATCAGCTTGCCATGTCAGTATTGAGCTATTAGGGTCCGAAATTGGTGAATGGACGCAGAATACAAGGAGGTCGCACGGACCCGGCTGCAAATGTTGTAGCTGGCCGTAGCGTACGACAAATCCCATTCGCCAATGAGCCCTAGATGGGCCGCGATCGGTGGCGGTGCTTGCAGGAGCAGCACTTGGTTCAGGGACGGTAGCGGGGGCCAGTGGCGAAAGTATCTCAGATTCTCGGGGAACAGATTTTTCCCGAACGGCGACTGCTTTTACAGAGCGCCAGCGGCGTGCGTCATGTGGCGCTGCCAGGCTGGCTTCAGGCGATGTTGCTCGCGGCTTCGCTCGCGACCGTTGGCGGCGTGGCCTATCTCGGCGTCGGCTTGGTGCATCTGCGCGATACAAACGACGACCGTGCGGCAGATACGACTCAGCCGGTAACGCCGACTCTCGCTCAGACACAGGCGCCACACCTTGCGGTCGTGCCCGCCGCGACCACCCCGGCATCCAGTACGCCGCCAGCACCACGCCCGAGCCCTGATTCGGCCGCGCTCGAAGAGATGCGCAACGAGCTAGCATCGCTTCGCCAGCAGATTGCGACCCTGAGCCAGAATTACACGGAAGCGAACGCCAATTATCAGCAGGCGAGTGATAAGCTTGCTGCGTTGACGCAGCAGAACAGCCAATTGCAGTCCAAGCTTGCCGAAACGACCGCACGCTCGAAATCGATGCAAGAAGCGCGCGACGAAGCTGAGCACCGCGCCAAAGCGAACGAGCAGGCGCTGAATGCCAAGAACGGAAATTCGGAACAGCTTGCTAAGAATCTCGACACTGTGCGCAACGAATTGCAGCAGTCCGAGTCTCAGCGCACGACGTTGCAAAATCGAGTGCAGAGGCTGCAGATCGATCTACAAGCCGCGCAGGCGCACGTCGATCAGGCGGGTAGTCATCCGCAAGTCGCCGTCGATCCGCTGCGTACGCCGGGATCGCCGGCTCCATCCCCGACCATGGTGCAACCGATCCCGCCGGATGTTGCGCCGCCCGAGCGCAAGCCCGCGCCAGAGGGTGTGCCCCATGCGCAAAACAGCCGCGGCAAGTCGTCGGAGCTTGAGCGGTTACTCGCTTCGACTGGTCTCGACATCGATCGCCTACTGCATGGGCTCGGCACCCCCGCCGGCGGCGAGGGTGGTCCCTATATCGCGCTGAACGATCCGCGCGCGGCCGCGCTCGATCATCAGCGGCTCGAGGAGTTGCAAAAGCTGGCGAAGAATCTTCCGCTCGCTTCGCCGCTCAATCAGTACCAACTCGGCAGCGACTACGGCGCCCGCACTGATCCGATCAACCACAAAGAATCGTTCCATCCCGGGCTCGATATGGACGCGCCCTACCGTACGACGGTCTACAGCACCGGCGCCGGTACGGTGATTTTTACGGGCAATATGGACAGCTACGGCAAGGTCGTCGAAATCGATCACGGTCACGGTATCGTAACGCGTTATGCGCATCTTCATCGGATATTAGTCGCCAAGGGTCAGAAAGTGGGGCTGCACTCGCCAATCGCGGAGCTTGGCAGTACGGGTCGCAGCACCGGTCCGCACCTGCATTACGAAGTTCGCGTCGATGGCCAGACGGTCGATCCGGCGAAATTTATGCAGGCAGGCAAGAATGTGGTTCAAGTCAGCGGCCAGCAATAGCGGTGGCGGTACGGGCGGTCGCCGCAGCGCACCTTCGATCCTTAGCGAAGGCTTCCGGGTCGATGGCGATATTGCTTCCTCGGGTGAAGTTCACGTCGCGGGCACGCTGATCGGCAATGTTGTTGCCGGCAAAGTAACGCTCGGCGAGTCCGGTTCGATCAACGGTTCTGTCGAAGCCGAGACCGCGATCATCAACGGTGCGCTGCAAGGCCGGCTGGTTGCGGTCAACGTGATTCTCGGGCGCTCGGCGCAAGTGCGTGCCGATGTCGTTTATTGCTCGATGCGGATCGAACCCGGCGCTGTGTTCGAAGGCTATAGTCGTCGCGTCGAGCGCGAGAATCTGTCGGAAGGCGAAGGCAAGCAGCTTCTGCCGGCGCTTAAAGCGCTGCGCCCGGCCGAACATAGCGAAGCGGTCGCACCCGCCCAAGCCGGCGAATAAACGCCGACCTCTTTCTTCTCTTTGGATTTAGCGGAGCGCGGCGGTGAATACCGCCGGATCGACATTGCCGCCCGAGGCAATGACGGCGACGGTTTTTCCCGCGATCGCGAGCTTGCCCGAGAGAACAGCCGCCAAGGCCGCCGCGCCGCCAGGCTCCAGCACCAGCTTATAGGCCGAGAAGGCGATCACCATGGCTTGGCGCACCTCGTCGTCACTGACGGCGAGGCTGCCGGCGAGGAGACGCTGCGCGAGAGCGAACGTGATCTCGCCGGGTGTCGGCGCGAGCAATGCGTCGCAGATCGAACGCGCGGACGGATCGTTGGTCACGCGCCGCCCTGCCTCGAGCGAGCGACGAAGGTCGTCGAGCTGCGCCGGCTCCGCGCCGTAGATCGCGGCGTCGGCTTGCGTCGCCGATAGGCCGAGCGCGCAACCGGTGACGAGACCGCCGCCGCTGCACGGCGCGATGAGCGCATCGATCGTCCAGCCATGACGCTGCGCTTCTTCGCCAATCTCGATACCGATCGTGCCCTGGCCGGCGATGACGCGCGCATCGTCATAGGGGGGCAGAATCTCGGCGCCGCGCTCGACGGCGATACGCTCTGCGATCTCCTCGCGGCTCTCACGATAGCGGTCATAGGGAACGATCTCGGCGCCATAGAAGCGCGTATTCGCGACTTTGATCGCCGGCGCGTCCGCCGGCATCACGATCGTCGCGGGAATGCCGAGGAGCTGTGCCGCAGCCGCCACGCCTTGCGCGTGATTGCCCGATGAATAAGCGACGACACCGGCGCGGCGCTTGCTCGCGTCGAGCTGCGCGAGCGCGTTATAGGCACCGCGGAATTTAAACGAGCCGGTGCGCTGCAGGCATTCCGCCTTGATGAGCACGCGAGCATTGAGTTGGGCATCGACTTGCGGCGACGACAGAAGCGGTGTCGGTACCGCTTTGCCGTGAAGCCGGGCCGCCGCTTTGCGGACGTCATCGACATCCGGAAGCGTCGGCGCAGTCATCGCTTAGCGTTTCAGATCGGCAGCGAGCGAGAGGCTCGGCACCGAGGTGCCGAGGCGGAAGCGATAGACCTGCAGATTCTCCAGGACGCGCTGCACATAGTTGCGTGTCTCGGTGAAGGGGATGCGCTCGATCCAGTCGATCGGATCGACATTGGCACTGCGCGGATCGCCGTGATCGACGATCCATTGATGGACGCGCGCCGGCCCGGCGTTATAGGCGGCGACCGCGAGCACGTAGGAGCCCGAGAAATTATCGACCAGCGAATCCAAATAGGCACGGCCGAGCGTCACGTTGTAGGCGACATCGCTGGTAAGACGCTGGCGCGAGAAGGGAAGGTGCAGCAACTGTGCGACCTTGTTCGCCGTCGCGGGCATCAATTGCATCAAGCCCATGGCGCCGGCGCTGCTGACGGCGGCATTATTGAAGGCGCTCTCTTGTCGCGTCATTGCGAGGACCAGCGGAGCCTCGATATTCCCGCCGGGCGGTAGATCGGCGACAGGATAGCCTTCATCCATCAAGGTAACGCCGGCATAGCTCGCGTGCTTGGCGGTGAAGACAGCGATATCGGGGCGTGAGACCACGCGAGCAAGCCGCGCCGTCAGGGCGTAGTCCGCCGGTGTGTTCGCTTCCTCGGTAATGCGCTTCAGAAACACGCCGAGATCGTCGGTATCGCCGATCTGCGCCAGATCGCGCACGAGACGGATGAGTTCGTTGCTTTCGAAGGCCTGGGTTTCGACTGCGGTCGGTTTGGGCTCGCTCACCTTGAAGGTGGCGGCCGTGGCGCCGAGATGCGCTGCGGCGAGCTGGCCGTAATAGGTGGTCAGGAACGGCGCGCCGGTTCCGTACCAGGTTGCTGCGAGCGTCTTGTTGCCCATCGCTTCGGCGGCGCGTGCCGACCAATAGGCGCCACGCGCGAGGCTGATCGGCAAAGTAACGGCGTGATAGAGATGAACGAAGTGGTTATAGGCGGTGCCGGGCTGGTTAAGGTTGCGCAGGGCGATCCAGCCGGCGAGGAATTCGAGTTCGGCAAAGGTCGCGCCGCTGTCGAGGCGACTATTCGAGGCGAGCCGGTAGGCGCGGGCAGCCTGGCCATCATCGAGCAAACGGCGCGCAATGATCAGCCGCTCGAATGCCCAAGACTCGGGCCGTACGAGATCGGCGGGCGGATGTTCGAGGATCGCCGCCGCGTCGTCGTCGAGTTCCTTGTGGCGGCGCCAGCGCATCCGCTCAAACAGCAAACCGGGATCCCTTTGTAGCCGCGCCGGCACGCGCGCGATCAGCCGCTCGACACCGGGCTCCATCGCTGCGAGTCCAAGCCGCGCTTGCGCGAGCGCTGCGGTCTCTGGCCCCACATGCTTGATCATGTGCTTGGCTTCGTCGGTCTGGTGATCCCAGAGCAGCCGATCGAGCCGGCGCGCATTGTCCTCGCCCCGCAGCACGTCGTGGTAGCGCTGGAGCATGAATTTTTCTTCGACCGCGCTGTAATCACCCCCGATCCAGGCTTGGCGAATCAGCCGGTCGGCTTCGGCGCGGCGGCCCTGCTGCATCCAAATCTGTGCCAAGCGGAGCTGCGCCGCTGGTAGGATCGGCGGATGGGCCTGGAACCAGGTCAGAAGCTGTGCATCGGTAGCGGTGCCGATCGCTTCCTCGGCACGCATGCGGAGCTGTTTCTGGTTCGGCCAGTTCGGATGCGCGTTCATAAAGCTCGAGATGTCGCTGAACGACGCGCTCGTGCCTTTGTGCGAATAATCGAGGAGAGCGATGGCCTGGGCCGGAAGGCGATCACGTGCCGGCGCGGCAAGTGTCTCCGCCGCATCCCAATCGCCGCGCTTCATCGCGTCGAAGGCCGCGGTGTAAATCTGCCGGTCGCTTTCGCTTAGCGGCGCTGCCCAGGCCTGACTACCGACTCCCCAAGCCAGTATTGCCAGGATAGGCAGGGCCAAGGTCCGTATGAGACCCATCAGTTCCTAATTCCCGCCAAATATCCATTTAACCGAGAAGTGTTAGCAGAACAATGAAATTCCCGGCGGTTGCCGGTGTTAACGCTATGGCCTATCGTCGCAGAAGCGCCGGACAGGGGCGCTGCGGGAGAAATAAATGCTTAAGGGATCGCTGGTCGCGCTGATTACCCCTTTCCGGGACGGAAAAGTGGACGAAAAAGCGTTTCAGAGCTTCGTCGAGTGGCAGATCGAGCAAGGGACCGAAGGAGTCGTGCCCTGCGGCACGACCGGCGAGTCGCCAACGCTGAATCATGCCGAGCATAAGCGGGTGGTCGAGCTCTGCGTCGAGGTGGCCAAGGGCCGGGTGCCGGTGGTTGCCGGGACGGGCTCCAACTCGACCGAAGAGGCGATCGATTTCACCCGGCATGCCAAACAGGTAGGTGCCGATGCCGCGCTGGTGGTCACGCCCTACTACAACAAACCGACTCAGGAGGGGCTCTACCAGCACTACAAGGCGATCACCGAGGCTGTTGATCTGCCGATCATCATCTACAACATCCCGGCGCGTTGCGTGATCGATATGAGCGTCGCCACCATGGCGCGGCTCGCCAAGCTGTCGAATATCGTCGGCGTGAAGGACGCGACCAACGATCTCGCCCGGCCGCTGCGCACGCGCGCGGCGATCGGCGCGGACTTCTCGATGCTCTCGGGCGAGGACGTCACAGCGATCGCCTTCATGGGGCAGGGCGGCGACGGCTGCATCTCTGTCACCGCGAATGTCGCACCGCGCGCTTGCGCCGACATGCACCAAGCCTGGCGCCGCGGCGAGACGGCGGCGGCGATGAAGATCAACGAGCGGCTATTGCCGCTGCATGACGCGCTCTTCTGTGAGACGAGCCCGGCACCGGTGAAATACGCCTGCTCGCTGCTCGGCAAGTCGACGCCGGATGTGAGGCTGCCGTTGGTGCCTGCAAGCGCGCAGGCGCAAGAGCAGGTCCGCACGGCGATGCGCTCCGCCGGCGTGCTCAACTAGCGCTATGGGCGCGGCATGGCGCTACGCGGGGACGAGAAGTATGTCGCGCTCAATCGACGCGCGCGCCATGATTACCTGATCGAGGATACGCTCGAGGCTGGGATGCAATTGACCGGCACCGAGGTGAAGGTGCTGCGCCAGGGTCTCGCCAGTATCGCCGAAGCTTATGCCAGTGATGAGGGCGGCCAGATCTATCTCATCAACGCGAATTTTCCGGAATATCCGGCGGCGCGCTTCAATCACGAGCCGCGGCGTAAGCGCCGTCTGCTGCTGCACCGGCGCGAGATCAACAAGCTACTCGGCGCGATCAAGCGCGAAGGTATGACGGTGATCCCCCTCGCGATCTATTTCAATGAGCGCGGACGCGCCAAGCTCGAACTCGGTCTCGCCAAGGGCAAGCGCAAAGCCGACAAGCGGGAAGCGGAAAAGCAGCGCGATTGGCAGCGCAGTCGCGCCCGCATCATGCGCGCGCATAATGTTTAGCGTTCGAGCTTTTTCCTGAGCTCTTCAAATACCGCTTCGAACATCGCCGTCGTTAGCTTGCCGGTATTCGTATTGTAACGCGAGCAGTGATAGCTGTCGGCCAGGAGCTTGCCGTCGGGTAGCATGTAAACGGCACCATGGCCGAACCGGAACGCCGATTTCCGCTGGCCAAGCGCGGAGAGCACCGCGCCATGCGCGATCTGGCCGAGGGCGAGGATAACACGCAGCTTCGGCATCGCCGCGATCTCGGCTGTGAGGAACTGGCGGCAGGTCGCGACTTCTTCCGGCAGCGGCTTGTTTTCAGGCGGCACACAGCGTGCGGCATTGCTGACACGGCAATCGATCAGCGTGAACCCGTCATCTTTATGCTGAGCGTAATCGCCACGCGCCAAGCCGAAATTCTTGAGCGTCGCATAGAGCAAGTCGCCGGCGTAGTCGCCGGTGAACGGGCGGCCCGTGCGGTTGGCGCCTTTAAGGCCTGGTGCGAGGCCGACGATCAGCAACCGCGCGGAACTGTCGCCGAAAGACGGGACCGGGGCGTTGTGCCAATCGGGGTGCGCGGAGCGCTGCGCCATGCGGAAATCGACAAGGCGCGGACAAAGCGCGCAATCATGGCCGGGATCGGCGATTTGCAATGCGGAAGCGGCCGTGCTCACGCGTTGCTGTCGGAATATTGCTGCTGCGGCTCGCGATGATGATTGCCGTTATGCGCGCGCATAATTTGCGGAGCGAGATCCTGCAGTTCGATAAAAACGTCGGCCTGACGGCGTAGTTCGTCCGCCACCATCGGGGGACTCGAGCGGATGGTTGAGACGACCGAGACACGCACACCCTTACGCTGCACGGCCTCAACCAGTCGGCGGAAATCCCCGTCGCCGGAGAACAGCACGATATGATCGAGCGATTGAGCCATTTCCATCACGTCGATCGCTAGCTCGATATCCATATTGCCTTTAAGCTTGCGACGACCCATCGCGTCGGTGAATTCCTTGGTCGGCTTCGTCACCATCGTATAGCCGTTGTAATCAAGCCAATCGACGAGCGGACGCAGCGGCGAATATTCCTGATCCTCGATCAGTGCGGTGTAATAAAAAGCGCGGATCAGCCGACCCTTCGAGCCGAAGAGCTGTAAGAGCCGCTTATAGTCGATGTCAAAGGCAAGAGCGCGCGCGGCGGCATAAAGATTTGCGCCATCAATAAACAAAGCAATGCGCTCTTCCGGATAAAACAACATTCAGCACTCCATGCCCAGAGGCGAACGCATATCATTTGCCTGCGTTGCGTCAAGCGGGTGAACGTGCAAGATGACGGAGTTCCTTCGTCATTGCGAATGACGTAAAAGAAGAGGTGTAAAGGGTAGATTCACACCCGTATCTGGCGAGTGACGACGATATGCGACGATAGATGAGGGGAGGCGGTTCATGCAAAGCCGACGCACCGCGTGCAAAGCGCTTTTCGCTGTCTGTTTCCTGGCATCGATCTTCGTTCTTCGTCCCGCCGCGGCGCTCGCTCGCGATCGAGACCAAGGAATATGATCTCGTGATGGCGGAGTTCTCGGCCGACGGTAAATTCCCGGCAAGCGGGCTGAAAAGTGCTGGCACGGTCATTCGTCGAACTCGGGCAACTCGACACTGAGCCCGACCTGACGAAATATTATACGGAAGAATTCCTCCCCAAGGCGAAATAAGGGAAAGCGCCATGCCCTCGAAGCTGAAGATCACGCTGACCTGCGGCGATTACGAGATCGTCCGCCCGCTGAAAGAAGGCCGCGTCGAGGCTGACGGCATCGACTTGACCATGCTCTGCGCGACATCGTCGCGCGATCGGCACTGGCGGCTGGATCGCAATGCCGAATGTGATGCCGGCGAGTTCAATCTCTGCGGCTATTACATGGCGCGCGACCGCGGTCATCCCTATATCGCACTGCCGATCTTTCTTCATCGCCGTTTCCGTCACGGCTTTATCTTCGTGAACGCGGCGAAGGGCATCAAAAAGGCCTCCGATCTCAAAGGTGGCAAGTTCGGCTGCAGCGGGGGTATGCTGGCCGCAGCGTGCACCTGGCTGCGCGGCACCTTGGGCGAGCATTACGGCCTGTCGCATAAGGATGTGAAATGGCTGACCGACCACGATCACGACATTCCTTTCGCGCATCAAGAAGGCTTTGATATCGAGATCATCAAAGAAGGCAAAAGCGTCGAAGAGCGGCTGCTCGATGGCGAGATCGACGCGATGATGTCGGCGGGCATTCCCGAGCCGCTGCTGCGCGGCGACAAGCGAATCGCACGGCTCTTCCCGGAATATAAGCAAGCCGAGATCGAATATTACCAGAAGACTCAGATCTTCCCGATCATGCACTCACTGATCATCAAGCAGGAGATCGTCGAGAAGAACCCGTGGGTGCCGGAGAACCTCGCCTACGCCTTCAATGAATCGAAGAAGATCGCGCTCCAGCATTTGCGCAATCCGCGCATTCTGCCGCTGGCTTTCTTTATTAACAGTATGGAAGAGCAGAATCGGCTGTTGGGCCGCGATCCGTGGCAATACGGGCTCAACCACATCAACCGCAATAACGTCGCGACCGCCTTGCGCTACACCTATGAGCAAGGGTTGACGGCGAAGCCGCATTCGGTCGACGAGATGTTCCACCCGATCGACGATTGGGCCTGGACTGGGACCGAGGGTATCTGAGCCAAACGACGCAATGATCCTCATTGCCCTCGGCGCCAATCTGTCGAGCGCGGCAGGCGGGCCGCAGCAAACATTGGAGGCCGCGCTCAAGCGGCTCGAAGCGAGCGGTATCCATGTCGCCGCGCGCTCGCGCTGGTATCGCACCGCGCCCGTGCCGATCTCGGACCAGCCGTGGTTCGTGAACGGCGTCGCGCGGGTCGAGACCACGCTTGAGCCGGCGGCGTTGCTGGCGTCGCTGCGGCGGGTCGAGCGGGAATTCGGTCGGCAACGGACGGTCCGCAACGCCGCCCGGACGCTCGATCTCGATATCATCGATTATAACGGCAGGGTCGAAAACACGCCCAAACTGACCCTCCCGCATCCCCGAATGCAGGAGCGGGCCTTTGTTTTGCTACCGTTGGCTGAAATAGCCCCGGGCTGGCGGCATCCAACCCTGGACAAAACCGTCGAAAACCTGATCTCGGCCCTCCCACCTGCGCAAAAAGCCGAGCCGATAGACGCCTAAACAGGCAAATTGCCCGAAAAACCCAGCCTTTTAGTGGGAAACCCTGTTGCGGTGCCGCATCCGGGCCCATATATTGAGCAACTTGAAATATTCTTACCGGAGATTTCGCTAGATGGCTCGCGTTACCGTCGAAGATTGCGTTCTCAAAGTTCCGAATCGCTTCGAACTGGTCCTGCTTGCCGCTCAGCGTGCGCGCGACATCGCTTCAGGTGCACCGCTCACGGTCGATCGTGACAATGACAAGGGGCCGGTCGTGGCACTGCGCGAGATCGCGGACGTTACGATCCCGCTCGAGAATCTTCAGAACAACGTCATCAAAGGCATGCAGAAGCATGTCGAGATTGACGAGCCCGAGGAAGACCATGACGTCGAGATCGGCGCGCCGGCCAATTGGGCAGGCGACCTCGCGCCGATGGGCGATGAAGAGGGCGACGCGGTCGATGAAGCCGCGGTCGATGACGAACTTCAGGAAGACATGCTCGAGGCGAGCGACGAGTCCGGTCTCGGCGATGACGATGTCATGCCCAATGAGCCCGAGGGCGAAGGCGAGCCGGACGACAAGATCGAGTAGCTGAATGGCAGGCGGCGAAACGCTCACTCGCGCCGCCGCTCCAGCGCCGACCGGCGCGCCCGAAGGGCGTGCCCCTATTATGCGCCAGTTCGAGCTGGTCGAGCGCGTTAAATCCTACGATCCGAATGTCGATGAAGACGCGCTGAACCGCGCGTATGTTTTCTCGACCAAGGCGCATGGCTCACAGCTGCGCGCCTCGGGCGATCCCTATTTCTCTCACCCCGTCGCGGTCGCAGGCATTCTTTCGAGCATGAAGCTCGACGGCGCCTCGATCATCACTGGCCTGCTGCATGATACGGTCGAAGATACGCTCGCGACGCTCGATGACATCGAGAAGCTGTTCGGGCCGGAGATTGTGCGGCTGGTCGACGGCGTAACCAAGCTGTCGCGGCTTGAGCTGCAATCCGACCAGACCCGCCAGGCCGAGAATTTTCGCAAGCTCGTTCTCGCGATGTCAGAAGACATTCGCGTGTTGCTGGTGAAGCTCGCCGATCGGCTGCACAATATGCGCACGCTGCGCTTCATCAAGGATGCGGATAAGCGCCGCCGCATTGCACGCGAGACGATGGAGATCTATGCACCGCTCGCCGAGCGCATCGGCATGCACGAGATGAAGGATGAGCTCGAAGATCTCGCTTTCGGCGAGCTCTATCCCGAAGCACGCGAAGGCATTAAGACGCGGTTGGCTTTCTTGAAGGACAAAGGCGGCGATCTCGTTACGCGTGTGCTGCATGAGCTGGCGCAGACGCTCAAAGAGGGCGGCGTCAAAGCCGAGCTGTCCGGGCGCGAGAAATCGCCGTATTCGATCTGGCGTAAGATGCAGCGCAAGAATGTCGGCTTTGAGCAGCTCTCCGACATTATGGCGTTCCGTGTCGTCGTCGATGATATCGGCGCCTGCTACCACGCGCTCGGCGTCATGCACAGCAAATATCCGGTCGTGCCCGGCCGCTTCAAGGATTACATCTCGACGCCGAAAGCGAACAACTATCGCTCGCTTCATACCGGCGTGATCGGCCCGGAGCGGCAGCGCGTCGAATTGCAGATCCGCACGCACGAAATGCATGAGGTCGCCGAGCTCGGCGTTGCCGCGCATTGGGTCTATAAGCAAGCAGCGCAGCCGGGTACCGAAGGCCGGCAATATCGCTGGCTGCGCGAGCTGCTCGATATCCTTGAGCACGCTTCTGATCCGCAGGAATTCCTCGAGCACACCAAGCTCGAAATGTTCCAGGATCAGGTCTTCTGCTTCACGCCGAAAGGTGATCTCATCGAACTGCCGCGCGGCTCGACGCCGGTTGATTTCGCCTATGCCGTGCATTCCGAGATCGGCGACACCTGCGTCGGCGCCAAGGTCAACGGCAAGCTCGTGCCGTTGCGCACGACGCTGGTGAATGGCGACCAGGTCGAGATCGTTACCTCGAAAGCGCAAACGCCGTCGCCGACCTGGGAGCGTTTTGTCGTGTCCGGCAAGGCGCGTGCGCGCATCCGCCGTTTCGTGCGGACGCAGCAGCGCCAGCAATATCTCGATCTCGGGAAGGCTATCCTGCAGAAGGCCTTCCGTCAGGAAGGTCACGATCTGATCGAAAGGGCGCTAAGCGAAGTCCTCAGCACCTTCAACGTCCAGACACTCGACGATCTCTATGTCGCGGTGGGTGAGGGGCTGCATACCGGACGCGAGGTCGTGCATGTACTCCATCCGCCGAAGCCCGAGCAACGCGCGGCGAAGGTCGTGCCGCTCTCCACGGCGCGCGGCAAGAAGCCCGAAAATGCGGTGCCGATCCGTGGCCTCATTCCGGGCATGGCGGTGCATTACGCCGGCTGCTGTCACCCGCTGCCGGGTGATCGCATTGTTGGCATCGTAACGACCGGCAAAGGCGTGACCATTCACACGATCGATTGCGAAACGCTCGCTACTTTCGCCGAAACACCGGAACGCTGGCTCGATGTTGCCTGGGACGATGATGCGTCTGCCGGCGCGCATGTCGGCCGCGTCAATGTCACGCTCGGTAACGAGCCGGGCAGCCTCGGCAGCCTGACCACGGTGATCGGCAAAGGCGGCGGCAATATCACCAATCTGAAGATCACCAATCGTTCGCTCGATTTCTTCGAAATCTTGGTCGATATAGAAGTGCAGAATCTGCGGCATCTGACAAATATCATCGCCGCGCTGCGCGCGACGCCGGTGATCAATTCTGTCGAACGGGCCCGAGGGTAGCCGCATGGCTGGGCACGAAATGGGTGGCCGCAAGCTGCGCCTTGGCGTCAACATCGATCACGTCGCGACGATCCGCAACGCACGCGGCGGCAAGCATCCTGATCCGATCCGCGCGGCCCGTCTCGCCGAGCAGGCGGGAGCCGACGGAATCACCGCGCATCTGCGCGAGGATCGCCGCCATATCAGCGATGACGATATCGCGCGGCTCGCCCGCGAACTAACCGTGCCGCTGAACCTTGAAATGGCGGCGACCGAGCTGATGCTGGCGATTGCGCTAAAGCACAAGCCGCACGCGGCCTGTTTGGTGCCGGAGCGTCGAGCCGAGCTGACGACAGAAGGCGGGCTCGATGTTGCCGGGGCGGCCGCACGACTTGTGCCTTTCGTCTCGCAACTATCGCAAGTCGGTATCCGCGTGTCGCTCTTCATCGATCCGGAGGCCAAACAACTCGAAGCCGCGAAAGTTGTCGGCGCGCCGGTTGTCGAGTTGCATACCG
Source organism: Allostellaceae bacterium (assembly GCA_035573175.1). Taxonomy (GTDB): domain Bacteria; phylum Pseudomonadota; class Alphaproteobacteria; order ATCC43930; family CGMCC-115725; genus CAIKMD01. The sequence continues at coordinate 13,384 of DATMZZ010000341.1, read as the reverse complement.
GCGCCTACTGCGAAGCCGAAGGCGCACAGCGCGCGTTGGAGCTCAAGCGCATCGTTGATGCCGCGGCTTTGGCCGAGGCGCTCGGCCTCGAATGCCATGCCGGCCACGGACTCGGATTCGAGACGGTAGGTCCGATCGCCGCCATCCCGACCATCGTCGAGCTCAATATCGGTCACTTCCTGATCGGCGAAGCGATCTTTGGCGGACTCGACAGTGCGATCCGCCGGATGCGCGCATTGATGGAGCAGGGGCGCGTCAACGCGCTCGGCGTCAAGACCGCGTGATCATCGGCATCGGCAGTGATCTAATCGACATCCGCCGTATCGAGCGGACGCTCGAGCGCTACGGCGAGAAATTCATCACCCGAATCTTTACCGAAGAAGAACGCCGCCGCTCCGAGCGGCGCGCCAACCGTGCCGCGAGCTACGCCAAACGCTACGCCGCGAAAGAAGCGTGTTCCAAGGCGCTGGGAACGGGCTTTCGCAGCGGCGTCTATTGGCGGGATTTGGGTGTCGTCAATCTGGCTTCAGGGCAACCGACCTTGGTGCTGACCGGCGGCGCCCTGGAGCGGCTTCATTCAATGGTGCCGAAGGGCATGGTGGCGCGCATTTCGCTGACGCTGACCGACGAGCCACCGCTCGCCAGCGCGGTGGTCATAATCACCGCCGAACCGGCAAATGGCGCGGCTTGACTTGGGGAAGGGGGCGCGGCTAAGTCACGGCTCATCGGCCCCAGCCCGTCCATCGGCAGTAAAAACAATCAGATCAAGAGCTTAGAGCATTATGGCGAGAAAAGTGACGGGCGGAATCGGCGAGACGCTCAAGACCATCATCTATGCAATTGTTATTGCGCTTTTTATCCGCACTTTCTTCTACGAGCCCTTCAGCATCCCCTCGGCCTCAATGGTGCCGACCCTCCTCGTCGGCGACTACCTCTTCGTCTCGAAATTCTCCTATGGCTACAGCCGCTACTCGCTGCCTTTGGGCCTGCCGCTTTTCTCCGGCCGCATCTTCTTCAACGAGCCGCAGCGCGGCGACGTCATCGTCTTCAAGCTGCCCTGCCAATACCCGCAACTCGACCAGGCCACCGCCGCGGTCTACGCCGCGCGCTGCGACAACACGACCGATTTCATCAAGCGCGTGATCGGCCTGCCCGGCGACCATATCCAGATGAAGGGCGGCATCCTCAACATCAACGGCCAACCGGTGAAGCGCGAGCGCCTTGAGCCTTATTTCTATACCGAGGACGGCCGCACCACGACCTACACGCAATACATCGAGACGCTGCCGAACGGCTATCGCCACAACGTCATCGAGGTCAGCGACGACCAGCCGCTCGACAACACGGACGAGTTCATCGTCCCGCCCAATACCTATTTCATGATGGGCGACAATCGCGACGACAGCGCCGACAGTCGGGACCCGACGAGCGGCGTCGGCTTCGTGCCGGCAGAGAATCTTGTCGGCAAGGCGCAATTCCTCTTCTTCTCGACCGATGGCTATGCGCGCTGGTGGGAGGTCTGGAAGTGGCCCTTCACCATTCGCTATAGCCGCCTGCTCTCAGGCATTCATTGATGGACGAAGCGGCTCCGGCCCTCGGCGCGCTGCAAGAAACGCTCGGCCACCGCTTCGCCAATCCGGATTTGCTGATCGAGGCGCTCACCCATCCGAGCGCGGTCCGCCGCCGCGGCATCTCGCGTCGCGGCTATGAGCGGCTGGAGTTCCTCGGCGACCGTGTCCTCGGCCTCATCATCGCCGAACTGCTGTGGCGCCGCTTTCCCGATGAAGCCGAAGGCGAAATGACGCGCCGTCACACGCATCTCGTCCGCCGGGAAGCCTTGGCCGAAGTCGCACAAGCCGTCGGTCTCGGTGCCCGGCTCATCGTCTCGAAGGGCGAAGAGGGCGCCGGCGTGCGCGAGAATAAGAGCGTGCTCGCCGATGTCTGCGAGGCGGTGATCGCCGCGCTCTATCTCGATGGCGGCCTCGATGTCGCGCGAAGTTTCGTCGAGACGCGCTGGGAAAATCGCTTGAGCAAGCTTGGCGTCGCGGCACCACGCGATCCGAAGACGAGCTTGCAGGAATGGGTGCAGGCGCGCGGCCTGCCGTTGCCCGATTATTCGACCGTCTCCGCCGAAGGGCCCGCGCATAAGCGCCGCTTCACCGTCACGGTGAAAGTCGAAGGGTTAGAGAAGGCAACCGCCACCGCAACCGGCTCGTCGAAGCGCGGCGCCGAGATCGCGGCCGCCGCCGCGGCACTCTCCGCTTTGGGGCTCGCCTCGTGACGCAGCGCTGCGGCTATGTCGCGCTCGTCGGCGCACCCAACGCTGGCAAATCGACGCTGCTCAATCTGCTTGTTGGCACCAAGCTCTCGATCGTCACGCCGAAGGTGCAGACGACGCGCAGCTGTGTGCTCGGCATCGCGCTCAAAAGCGAGGCGCAACTAATTTTTATCGACACGCCGGGCATCTTTGCGCCGAAGCGCCGCCTCGATCGCGCTATGGTCGCAGCCGCCTGGGCTGGTGCCGAGGATGCCGATATCGTGGTCGTACTGGTCGATGTGGCGCGCGGCATCGATGACGACACACGCGGCATCCTGGAGCGTTTGAAAGCGACGCAGCGCCGTCGTGTCTTGGCTCTCAACAAGATCGATCTGGTGAAGCGCGAGAAATTGCTGCCCCTGGCCAATGAGCTGGCGCAGCTTTGCGATTTCGAGCGCGTCTTCATGATCTCTTCGACCGCCGGCGACGGCACCGCCGATCTCGCGGAATTCCTCGCCTGCGCCGTGCCCGAAGCGCCGTGGCTTTATCCCGAGGATCAGCTCACCGATTTGCCGCAACGTCTGCTCGCCGCCGAGATCACGCGCGAGCAGATTTATCTCCAGCTCCATCAAGAGTTGCCTTACGCCGCCGCGGTCGAGACCGAGCAATGGGAAGGGCGCCCGGACGGCAGCGTGAAGATCAGCCAGGTGATCCACGTCCAGCGCGAAGGCCAGAAAGCGATTGTGCTCGGCAAAGGCGGTGCGCAAGTGAAGAAGATCGGCGCCGCCGCGCGCGTTGAACTCGAGAAGCTGCTCGAGCGCCGTGTGCACCTCTTCCTATTCGTCCGCGTAACCCCCGAATGGGCGGAAGATCGCGCGCGCTTCGAAGCGATGGGGCTCGATTATCCGGAGTGAGAGAGGGGGGAGCCAATGTCGAGCGATGGAGATTTCGCAGCAGTTGGTGAGGCGCGGCCGTTGCGCTGGTTCTCGCGCCTCTGGACGTTTGTCATTTCGCTGTTTTTTCCCGGCATGGGGCATGGCGCTTCGTGGCGCATACCGGAGCGCGGGCGCATTCGCAGCAGCGGCGATTGTCACGCTGCTGCTATTCAAAGTCATGTCTGACGCATGGCCGGCTCGGGCCGCGCTGATGAGCGTGGCGATCACGGTCGGATTGGGATTTGCAATCTTCGCGATTTTGGCGGCGGCCGCGATCGACGCGGTGCGCTTCCGGAAAAATCGGCCAAGTCGACGGCGCGTTTGGTGGCAGCGCTATCTGATCTATGCCGGATTGATGATCCCGTTCGGCTTGATCCAGTTGCTTCCCAATCGGCTACACTGGCAATCGTTCTCGATACCGAGTTCGTCGATGGAGCCGACCCTTGCGGTCGGCGACGTCATTCTCGTTGTCGACGGTTATTATCAAGCCCACGCGCCGCAGCGCGGCGATCTCGTCGTGTTCAACTTGCCTTGCAACTATTCCGCGCTCGAGCCGGCGTTGGCGGCGCAGTATCGCAAGCGATGCAATACGTCGGCTGATTTCATCAAGCGGATCGTAGGGCTTCCCGGCGACCACATTCAGATCAAGCGGGGCATTCTGACCGTCAACGACACGCCAGCGGCGCGTCAAGCCGACGGGTACTATCTCTTCATGGAAGGGGTGAAACCGGAGACATGGCAGAAGTACCGCGAGCGTTTGTCCCCGGACATTGATTACGACATCGTCATTAAAGCCGATGTTGAATCGCTCGAGAACACCGATCCTTACACCGTCCCTCCCGATCGCTACTTTGTTCTCGGCGACAGTCGCGACAATTCCGCGGACGCGCGAGACCCGTTTAGCGGCATCGGCTTTGTGCCGGCAGCCAATCTGCTGGCGCGCCCCGCCTTCGTGCAATACTCGACGAACGGCAGCGCCGCCTGGTGGCAGATTTGGAAATGGCCAAGCGCAATCCGGTGGTCGCGCATCGGCCAGATACTGCAGTAAATGATAGCGCCGAGCGAGGTGGGCTAGGTGGTTGCAGTTGCACTACGTATCCCTCGACCTTGCTTAGGATGAGGTAAAATCGTGTCGGGCATCTTCCGATGGATGATACCGTCACTAACATCTCCTCACCTAAGCGGGGCGCGGCGTAGTCGAAGGGCGCAGTGGGTCGTCTTGCAACGAGCCATGACGGATAAGGAAAAAAGGCATACCTAATCGTCCATGCAATGGTCGGAAGAAGGCATCGTGCTGGCGGCGCGGGCGCATGGGGAGAGGGCGCTGGTCGTGCAATTGCTGACGCGCGAGCATGGACGGCATGCGGGTCTTTTGCGTGGCGGGCAGGCGCCGAAGACACGGGCACATTGGCAAATCGGCAATCGCCTCTTAGTCACCTGGCGCGCGCGGTTGGCTGAGCATCTCGGCTTTCTGACTGGTGAGGTGGTGGAGGCGCATGCGGCAAATCTGCTCGACGATCCGCTGCGGCTGGGCGCGCTCGCTTCAGCGGCGGCGCTAGCGGCGTCGGCGTTGCCGGAGCGCGAGCCGCATCCGCGGGCTTATCGCGGGCTGTTGCATCTGCTCGAGGCGCTGGGCACGGATGATCGTTGGGCGATCGCGTATGTCGAGTGGGAGATCGCGCTCTTGGAAGAGCTCGGCTTCGGCCTCGATCTCTCGTCTTGTGCCGCGACCGGGGCGACCGAGGATCTCGTCTATGTCTCGCCGCGCTCGGGCCAGGCGGTGTCGGCCGCCGCCGGCGCGCCCTATCGCGAGAAGCTGTTGTCGCTGCCGGCTTTCCTGCGCGGCGCTGCGGCGCAAGGAGCGCTGCAGGCCCGGCCCCAGGAAAAACCAACGCCGCAGGATGTGCTGGATGGCCTGCGACTCGCGGGGTTTTTCCTCGAGCAGCGCGTCTTCGCGCCGCATCAGCATAAATTACCCGCGGCGCGCAGCCGATATGTTGACGCGCTAACCAAGGTGTTTGCTATACCGAGATCATGACGCCACCACCCGATTCCGCCGCTGCCGATCTTCGTGACGTGAACTTCGCCGATGCGCTCGGCGAGCGTTATCTGTCCTATGCGCTCTCGACCATCGTGTCGCGCTCGCTGCCGGATGTGCGCGACGGGCTGAAGCCGGTCCATCGCCGCCTGCTCTATGCGATGCGGCAGCTTGGCCTTGCGCCGGGCTCTGGCTACAAGAAATCGGCGCGCGTCGTCGGCGACGTCGTCGGCAAGTTCCATCCGCATGGCGATGTCGCGGTTTACGAGACCTTGGTGCGGCTGGCGCAGGAGTTTGCGCAGCGTTATCCGCTGGTCGACGGGCAGGGGAATTTCGGGAGTGTCGATGGCGACGGTGCGGCGGCGATGCGCTACACCGAGAGCCGTCTCACGGCCGTTGCCGAGGCGCTCCTTGCCGGAATCGACGAAAACGCGGTCGATTTCCGCCCGACATACGACAACGAGAACGAAGAGCCGGTGGTCATGCCGGCGCGCTTCCCCAATCTCCTCGCCAACGGCGCCGCCGGCATCGCCGTCGGCATGGCGACCAGCATCCCGCCGCACAACATCGTCGAGCTCTTGGACGCCGCGTCCAATCTCCTGAAGCGCCCGCGCGCCACCACCGTCGAGGATCTCGTCGACCTCATGCCCGGCCCGGATTTCCCGACCGGCGGCATCCTGATCGAGCCGCGCGAGGCCGTGATCGAGGCCTATAAGACCGGCCGCGGCAGCTTCCGCCTCCGGGCGCGCTGGCATGTCGAGGAAGGCGCGCGCGGCACCTTTCAGATCGTCGTCACCGAAATTCCCTATCAGGTGCAGAAGTCGCAGCTCATCGAGAAGATCGCGCAGCTTCTCGAAGAGCGGAAGCTGCCGCTGCTCGACGACGTGAAGGATGAATCGACCGAGCATATCCGCCTCATCCTCGAGCCGAAGACGCGCAACGTCGACGCCAACCATCTGATGGAATCGCTCTTCCGCGCGACCGAGCTGGAGAAGCGCATCGGCCTCAACATGAATGTGCTCGACGCGCAGAGCGTGCCGCGCGTGATGGATCTGAAAGAGGCGCTGCAGAGCTGGCTCGATCACCGTCGCGACGTGCTGCAGCGCCGCACCGAATTCCGCCTCGACGCGATCGCCCGCCGCATGGAGATCCTGCGCGGGCAGATGATCGTCTATCTCAATATCGACGAGGTCATCCGCATCATCCGCGAATACGACGACGCGAAAGAGCGGATGATCAAGAAGTGGAAGCTGACCGAGATCCAGGCCGAGGCGATCCTCGATATGCGGCTGCGCTCGCTGCGCCGCCTCGAAGAGATCGAGATCAAGAAAGAGCTCGCCAACCTCGCCACCGAGCAGAAGGACAAGAAGGCGCTCGTCGCCGACGAGAAGCTGCAATGGAAGGCGATCGGCGGCGAGATCGCGGAGCTGCGCAAGGAATATGCGCATAACCCGATCGGCAAGCGCCGCACCGAGATCGGCGAGCCGCCGGCCGAGATCGAGGCGGCGGCGCTCGAGGCGGCGGTCGAGCGCGAACCGGTCACCGTGCTGTGCTCGGCCAAGGGCTGGATCCGCGCCGCCAAGGGCCACGGCCTCAGCCATGGCGATTTCAAATACAAGGAAGGCGACGAAGAGCGTTTCGTGATCGAGACGACGACCGCCGACAAGCTGCTGGTCTTCGCGACGAACGGGCGTTTTTATACGTTGGATGCGGGGAAATTACCGTCGGCGCGCGGCCATGGCGAGCCGGTGCGGCTGATGATCGAGCTGCCGGGCGAGGACGATTTCGTCGCGGTGATGGCGTATAAGCCGGGCCAGAAACTCTTGCTGGCGGCGAGCGATGGCCGCGGCTTCGTCGTGCCGGCGGACGAGGTGGTGGCGCAAACCCGCAACGGCAAGCAGGCGCTCAATCTGGGTGCCAATGAAAAAGGAGGGGGCGCGAAAGCGGTGACGTGCAACCCGGCCGAAGGCGACACGGTCGCGGTGGTCGGCGACAATCACAAGCTGCTGGTCTTCCCGCTCAGCGAATTGCCGGAAATGTCGCGCGGCCGCGGCGTGATGCTGCAACGCTACCACGATGGCGGCCTTGCCGATGCGAAGGTGATCAAATACGCCGAAGGCCTCACCTGGCGCTCGGGCGAGCGCAATCGCAGCGAGATGGACCTCGACAATTGGAAAGGCGCGCGCGCCAGCGCGGGCCGCATCGCGCCGCGCGGCTTCCCGCAGAGCAACAAGTTCGGGTGAACTTCGTTAAGCCGTTTCCTCTTGCGAGAGGGGCTTGGAACTTCCAGCGTCATTGCGAGCCCGTAGGGCGAAGCAATCCAGAATTTCGCGATTCTGGATTGCTTCGCTTCGCTCGCAATGACGAGAATTGTCTAAGACGGCAGACCGTTGGGTCCGTAACCGATGATCTCGTCGGTCGAGCGAGAGGCCTTGGCGCGCATGCGCGAGACGCGATCGAAGAATTGGCGCAGTGCAGCTTCGCGATGAAGCCGCGGTGTTAGCGGCGCGGCTTGCCCGTAGACACGCCAAGCGCTTCGATTGGTGGAACGCCGCTGCCGAACCATCGCGCCAGTGACACGCGGTGGCGCAGGCGATTGATCGGCCCCTCGTAAAAGCGCCACGAGAAGGCGGCGATGGCGATGGTCACGCCGCTCAGCGCGGCGAAGCGCAGCAAGAGATGCGCGCCGGGCCCCATGCGGAGCAGGAGATGTTGCATGGCCTGCGCGCCGCCGGGCACGTGGACCAGGAGATGGCGAATGACCGCGGGCGCGCGGATCAAGGGGAAGTGAATGACATACATGCAGTAGGAGATGCGCCCGATATAGCGCAGGGCCGGGTTGGACAAGGTCCGCCCGAATGCGCCGCCGAAGCCCTCCGACGCGCCGCCGACCAGCCAGCAGAAGATCGGCAGCAGCAGGGTCGGTCCCAGCGCTTCGTCCGCGATGGCGGCCAGGTCTCCGTTGTCGTAGACCAGTATTGTGACGACAACGCCGGCCAGGCCGATCGGCAGCGTGACGCGCGCCGGAAACGCGGCGGGCTGAAGCGCGAGCAAGCTGCCGGCCGCCAGGAGATCCATCGCGCCGGGCAGCAATGTCCCCGCATACGGCTCATGGGTGACGAGCAGCGCGATTTCGCGATAGATCGGCGCGAGAAAAATCAGTGCCCAGCACGTCGCGATCAGCGATCGCCGATCGAGAAAAAGGACGGCAAACGGCCATAGCAGATAAAACTGCTCTTCGGCGGCCAACGACCAGAAATGGCCGGCCGGCCCCCATTGGGATTGCGCCGTGATGCAGACATTCATGATCTGGACGGCGTAGCACGGCCAGTGCTGTTGCGCGTCCTGGCTGAAGATCAGCAGGACCACGACGACAGCGTAATAGAGCGGCAGCAGCCGAAGCGCGCGACGCACATAGAATTCGGCGATGAAGCGGGAGGTCGGGCTCGTCCTTCCGCGCGCGAGCAGGCCGGTGATGAGAAAGCCGCTGAGGACGAAAAAAAGATAGAGGCCGCTTGCGCCGATCGGAAAATACTCGGTGAAGACGTTGCCGGGCCAGAAGTGAAGCAGCATGACGCCGAAGATGGCGAAGGCCCGAAGGGCATCGAGCTGCACCATGCGCGGGCCGTCGGATGATCGCGCGTCAGGCAGATCGGTTGTCGTTGCCAATGTTGGTCCCCCCGTTCTGCCCGATGACCCAGCCGTCAGCGGAGACGATGGATCGGGCTCAGGCCGCCCCGCGAAGGCGAGCGGCGACGTCACGTCGGACCGTGTCGGCGTGACGTTCGCTCGCTCACGCTAGGGTGGGCACATTATCAGTGAGCATGGGCAGAGTGCCCGAGCCAGACGGGTATCCGGGTGCTCTCGAAGGAGTAATACTATCTGTGCGCCGTGGGGGGTCGTTAACCCTCTCCGCTTGGGGAGAGGGTGGGTAAGGGGTGACTTCCCCAACGTCATTGCGAGCCCGTAGGGCGAAGCAATCCAGCCTGAAACGAAACTCTGGATTGCTTCGCTTCGCTCGCAATGACGAGGATCAGTAATGACGAGAAGCGGGTAGGGCGGCAGACCGTCAGGCGCGTAACCGACGATCCCGCCGGCCCGTCAGGAAATGACGCCGTCCGCGATCAGTTCGCGTTTCAGCTCGGCGGCGTGGGTCGCGATGTCGTCGGCGAGTTGCAGCAAGTCGGACGTGATGTTCCGCGGATCCCGTTTGGCGAGCTCGCGCAAGCGCGCCTCCGTGTCGCGGAAAAACCTTAGGATGTGCATCCTGCTCGGCATCACAAATTCCCGCCCTTCTCCGTCGTTAGCATTTTTTTACGAACGATGTTCTATGCTCCTCCCCTTGAGTTAGAGCCTGAGAACTTACCTATTCGTTACTGTAGCGGCCAATTTTATATTTACTTTATGTCTCAAATTTAGTGGAAAAATTGTTTTATATTGCACGTTATAATAATTGCGTGACCTGTGCATACGTATGGTCAAATCGCCGCAACGTTTTGATGACGGTGGGCGGGTATGAATTTCTATCGAATATTCCTGCTGCGGCAGGGGAAGATCACCGCGCACCACGAATTTAGCGCGGAGAATGACGATTGGGCGCGCCGTTCGGGCGCCATCGCCTTTGATGCCTGCACCGATTACTGCGACGATTTCGAATTATGGTACGGCGTGCAGCTCGTCACGAGCCGCGCGGGTTTGAAGACGCGCCCGATCGCCGCCGCGACGAACGGGGCGTCGGCGGGCGCCGACCCCACGCCCATGGAAGAAAGGGCGATCGAGGGCATCGCGGCGCGGATCTTGGAGGCCGCGCTGCGAGAGAACAGCGCGCTGCACGATAACCCGCGGCTCAATGCGCGGCTCGGCGCGCTGCGCCGGTCTCCGGCGGGTCCGCAATAGCGGGACGGCGCAAGGGGGGTAGCGCGAGGGCGCAACGGCAAGCCGGCGGTTTGACGCCGCCGCTTCTCGCTTGGCTTCCACCGCTCGAGACCGCAGAGTAGGGCGGTCACACCTTAGGGGGATTCATGAAATCGAGTGTTGTCGCGTGGAGCGCGTTGGCGGTGGCTTTGATCGGCTTCGCGCGGAGCGATATGACCGCGCAGGCCCAGGCGCCCGCGCCGCGGACGGAGTTCATCGATATTCGTTGGGACGGCACCAGCCGGATGTGCGTCATCTATCCCGACGGCAAGGTCGATTTTTTTTATCCAGAGCTGAAAGACATTCCGCGGCCGGACGACGCCGACAAGCGCGCCTTCTACCTGACGCTCAAGATGAACCGCATGGCCGCGCAGGGCTACGAATTCGTCGGGATGATCAGCGACGAGATCATCATGAAGCGCACGGTACGGTAGGCACGGTCATCGAAGGCGGTCGCGCGGGCGACCCTCCAACGTCATTGCGAGCCCGAAGGGCGAAGCAATCCAGCTTTTTGTTGAAACTGGATTGCTTCGCTCCTGAGCTTGTCGAAGGGGCTCGCAATGACGTCGAGGTTTGACGCGCAATGAAGCTGAACTGTAACCGTCCCATAATCGTCTTTGCCGGGCCCCCGGGTCCGGCCTTTGGCCGGCCCGAGGACAAGCTTCACGTCCCCGCAATCCATGGACCCGTGGGACAAGCCCGCGGGAGACGATCAGGGGCTGGGTGCGGACGCAGTATCCGCGTGCCCCTTCGCTTCGCTCGCAATGACGCGAATCAATTAAGACCGCAGCGTCACCCCGGCTTTGCGTATTTGGCGACGCCGGTGATGTCAATCATGACGCAGGGCTTGTCGCCGACGATCCACGCATCGTGGCCGGGCGGCATGAAGAAGACATCGCCCGGGCCGTATTCGACCTCGGTTCCATCGTCCATCCTCACGGCCATCCTGCCCTCGATGCAGTAGCCGGTATGGGTGGCCTGACAGGAAGGCGTGCCGGCGATCGGCTTGACGTGCTCCGACCAGCGCCAGCCGGGTTGAAAGACGCCGCGCCCGAAGATGTGATCGCCGATTGCGATGACATCCAATTTGCCCTTGCCGTCCTTGAAGGGACGCGTCTCGTCCGGCTTCTCCATCGATTTGCGTTCCAACTTGCCAGCCATCACTTCCTCCACTGGTTGAATGGATCTCTCTTGAGCGCCGTGCGCGTCAACGCGCGAAGCCCTGGAAAACGCATGGGCGGCTTTGCGCATCGAGCAATCGATCAGACTGTCGCGACAACAGGCCCCGCCGCTCACACCGCCGCAGCGTTCGTTGATGGGGTTCACCGCTCCACCGGCGAGGCTCGGCGAAGTATCCGCCACGCTCGCGCCGCCGGTCAATTGACTGGCGGCGGATTCGCCGCGAATGCGCTTCAGCCTTTCGAGCTAAGCCGGACGCGCTGCCGATGTTCGTTCTTCGCAGCGCGCGTCCGGGTTAGAGTTTGCGGCGATGATCACACTCTACTCTTATCCAGTGCTTTTCGGCGTGGCGGATAACAACGGCTACGGGCTGAAGGTCTACGCCTTCCTACGCCTCGCCGGTCTGCCTTTCACACATGAGCATATTTTCGACGCGTCGGCGGCGCCGCGCGGGCAGCTTCCCTACATCCTCGACGATGGCGTGACCATCGGCGACAGCAACGTCATCATCGACCATCTCACCCGCAAATACGGGGTGACGATGGATGCGACGCTGAGCGTGCATGAGCGCCATCTCGATCTCCTCGTGACGCGGCTGCTCGACGATCTCTATTGGGTGGTGTCGTATTCGCGCTGGAAGGATGAGCGCTACTGGCCGGCCTTCCGCGCCGCCTTCATGGGCGAGCATCTGAGCGTGACCGAATCGGGAATGCAGCGGGCGCGCCAATACAATTTTCAGCGCTATCATTACCAAGGCATCGGGCGCTACCCGCCCGAAGGCGTCTATGCACGCGGGCTCGCCGATCTCGCCGTGCTCGCCGATCTCGTTCCGGCCAACGACTATGTGCACGGCGCCGCCCCGACCAGCGTCGACACCGCCATCTACGGCTTCATCGCCAATATCTATTTCTACGACATCCTCACGCCGCTGAAAGAGTTCGTCGTCTCGCGGCCAAACCTCGTGCGCCACTGCATGGCGATCCACCACGCGGTGACGCGGGTTTAGGTAGCATTCCAACCTGTCTGAGACCTCATGGGCTAGGACGAAGGCTCTCCGCTTGGTCCTACAGCAATCCCGTGTGATTTTCTCTTGATCTTCGATAGATCGGAGAGGCAGATTGGTGTTATACGCGAGAAGCGTTAGTCGGGGGGAACCCATTTACTGAGCTGACGGGCCGGCAGGTTCCGTAACCTTGCAAACGCCAACTGACTCTAGTTCCCCCCGGCGCTCGTGTGACGCATGAGGCCTGAATCGTGTGGCGTGTTCTTCAGCAGTACATTGAGCGGGAAGCGAGGAAGCGCTTAAAGAGACTTCGACGCGAACAGACGTCAGCTAAGAATTATCAGACTCGATATCGACTTCGAACGGGGAGCGAACCGAAAGCATCGACACAGGACGTGCCGGGCTATTGGAAGCTAGATAGGCATTTTGACCCTCTATATTGTATCGCTCATAGCAAATTTTTGGCCAAAGGCGTTTGGCGAAGCCTTAAACAGAACGCTTATGTTCCTCGTCCGGCTTATCAGGTAAGGCTGCCAAAACCTGACGGTACAAGTCGGCAGATACGTATCTTCACTATTCCCGACGCAGCTATATCGAACCTATTCGCTAGGAATTTAATTAGGCGTAACAGTCGCATATTTTCAGCGGCTAGCTACGCGTATAGGCCTGAGGGGTCCGAAAGAAATGGGAGCGTCATGGAGTCGGTGGGCTTTCGCTCCCAAGGGATTTCTACCAATACACAAGCTAATCTGGGCAATCGCTTCGCATGGACCATATAGTCAAAGCAGCTAACGGCCTCTATTCAAAGCTTTGGGCGACGCGAGGCGCTCGCTTTATAGCCCGCCAACGACTTCGGTCGATGAATGTTCTCTCCGTCACGGCAGTAGCAACGTTGTCGGTCTATGTTATTGGCTTGTTGAGCTGCTGCCGGTTTCGTGGACACCGAGATAGGTGTTTTATGGAACCGGAGGTGGGGCATGGAGCGACGGAGATTCACGCGGGAGTTCAAGCTTGAGGCGGTGAAGCTGGTGACCGAGCGCGGTGTTGCGATCGCGCAG
>DATMZZ010000340.1:0-6666 GCA_035573175.1 Allostellaceae bacterium | reverse complement strand
CCCAAATGCTGCGCGAGCACTATCGCGGCAACTGGGAGCGCTTTACCCGCGACTTCGTGCCGCCGGCGGGCATCGATTCATGGGACGCGCTGCTCAACGTGGAGAAACCGACCAAGCTGCGCGTTGGCGGCAAAGGCATGTCGGTGGTCGAGCGCTGGACCGGCATCGTCGCCGAGCAATATTACAAAGTGGCGCGCGCGGCCCTGAAAGCCGCCGACCCCGACGCGCTGTTCTTCGGCGACCGGCTGCCGATCTATTACGACCAGGCGGCGATCCGCGCCGAGGCGGCCAATGTCGACGCGATCGCGCTCAATTATAACGTCGACAGCCCCGAGGGCTGGCTCGCGCCTTATTTCTTCGACGGGCTGCGCAAGCTCACCGGCGGCAAGCCCGAGCTGATTTCGGAATGGTTCTACGCCGCGCATGAGAACCGCACCGGCAATCGCAACAACGGCCATCTGATGACCGTCGAGACGCAGGCGCAGCGCGCCGCCGGCGCCGCGGCTTCGGCGAAGCTCTTCGCCGGCGTGCCCGAGATCGTCGGCACGCATTGGTTCCAGTATTACGACTATCCCGTCGGCGGCCGCGCCGATAGCGAGGATTACAATTTCGGCCTCGTCGATATTCGCGGCCAGCCTTATGAGGAGCTGGTCGAGGCCCTGAGCGCGGCCAATCGGCAATTGCCGACGATCCACGATCATGCCGGTTCGCCCCCTTTGTCAGGCGAGGGGCGGCCGAGCGCCAAGGATTTCGCTGTCCCCTACGCCAAGATCGATCCGAAGCATCTCTCGCTGATCGATTGGCCGAAACCCGCGTCGCTGCTGCCGCCGCTCAAGCCCTCGCCCGGCGCCGTCGCCTTCGGCGAGGTCTATCTCACCTGGAGCAAGCAGGGCCTGGCCTTCGCGACGATCGGTCAAGATTACGACGATCTCGGCCTGCTCGATTACGGCGCGAGCTATCCGCTGAGCGAGGCCTATCGCCTCGAATTCGATGTCGATGCCGGCGCCGGACCGAAGCGCTTCACGCTCTATTTCATCCCGCCCAAAGGCGCGACCAAGGATTATCCGCCGATGGCACCGAAGCTCTGCGCCGGCACGGTCGCCGAGCTGCAGGATAATAACTGCGCTGCGGTGCCGGACGCGCAGACACTCTATTTCGGCGCCGATCAGCCGCGTATTGTTGCCGAAGCGATGCTGCCCTGGAACGCTCTCGGCATCGATGGTCCGCCGAAAGCGAACAAGCTCGCCATCGAGGTCTCGGCGACCTCCTGGGACAATGGCCGCTGGATGTCGCTCTCGGGTTTGCCGCCGGAAAAGGGCTCCAGCGAAACCAAGCGCTGGCTGACGGTGCCGCTGGCGAGCGAATAAAGGGCCGGGCCGAATAGGGATGGCGGCAGATTGCCGCGCGGCATGACAGCAACGTTCTTTAGTTAACCGCGTGGACCTATCTTTGTCACTGTCATGAGCGCGAATATTGAAGCGGCCGTGACCCGCCCGGATCTTTGGATCGCGATCAAGCGCGGTCTCGCGCAGCATTGCCCGATCTGCGGCGAGGGCAAGCTCTTCCGCTCCTACCTCAAGCTCTCCGATCGCTGTGCCTCCTGCAGCGCGAAGCTGAGCGAGCTGCGCGCCGATGACGGGCCCGCTTGGGCGACGATCCTCATCGTCGGCCATCTCATCGTGCCGTTCTTCATCGTGACCGTGCGCAGCAATGCGCCCGATTGGGTCTATTACGCGGTGCTCTTTCCGCTCACCATCGCGATGACTCTGTTGCTGCTGCCGCGCTGCAAAGGCGTGTTCGTTGCCCTGCTCTACGCCTTCGATGTGAAGACCGGCGTGCCGGAGCCAAAGCCGGAAGCATCAGCGAGTTAAGCGCTGCCGCACGCGGTTTAGCGCGTGCGCGGAATCATCCAGCCGCTGGCGATAGGCGTCATGCCGATCTTCGGATAGTAGGTTTGCGCCGCCGGCGCCGCGACCAGGATCAAACTCGCGCTCTCGCCCGCCGCTTTGCGCGTCTCATCGATCAACCGCTTGCCGATGCCCTGACGCTGATAGGCGGCATCGACCGCGAGATCGGAGAGGTAGCAGCAATAGGCAAAGTCGCTGATCGCGCGCGAAACGCCGACAAGTCGCATGCCATCGCGCGCGGTGACGATGATGTCGGCTTGGCGCAACATGCGCTCGAGCCGGACGAGATCGTCCACCGGGCGGCGCTCGCCCAAAGTCGACGTCACCAGGACGTCGCGAAATTCCGTGGCTGACAGATCAGGCTCGAGCGCGTAAGCGATCGCCATACGTGTTTAATACGCGTCGTCGACATAGACCGGATCGACGGTGCCGCGCCAGCGCGCGGCGTATTCATCGAGCAGCGTATCGGCCGGCGTCTTGCCGGATTCCGCGACCTCGATCACCGGCTGCAGGAAGATCGTCTCATCGTCGCCCTCGCCATTCTGATGCGCGCGGCGCTTGAGACCAGCTTTTGCGATCTGCACGGCGGCGATCGCGATCTCTTGAATCTTCTTGCCGCGGAACCGCGTCTCGAGCCCCAAGCGCGGCACATCGGCGCGCAGCTGCTCGCGCTCTTCGGCGTTCCAATCCTTGACCAGGTCCCAGGCGGCGCGCAGCGCGTCCTCGTCATAGAGCAAACCGGTCCAGAACGCCGGCAGCGCGCAGAGATTGCGCCACGGCCCGCCATCGGCGCCGCGCATCTCGATATATTTCTTGATGCGGATCTCCGGGAAGACGGTGGTGAGATGATCCGACCAATCGCCGACCGTCGGAATCTCGCCCAGCAGCCCCGGCAGTTTGCCGGCGAGGAAATCGCGGAAGCTTTGCCCCGCGACGTCGATGTAACCACCATCGCGATAGACGAAATACATCGGCACATCGAGCATCCAATCGACATAGCGCTCGAAGCCGAAACCGTCCTCGAAAACGAAAGGCAGCGTGCCGCAGCGATCGGGATCGGTATCGGTCCAGACATGGCTGCGATAAGAGAGGAAGCCCGATGGCTTTCCCTCGAAGAAGGGCGAATTGGCGAAGAGCGCGACCGCGATTGGCTGCAGCGCGAGCGAGACGCGCGACTTCAGCACCATATCGGCTTCGGAAGCGAAATCGAGATTGACCTGCACGGTGCAGGTGCGGAGCATCATGTCGATGCCGAGCTTGCCCCGCTTCGGCATATAATTGCGCATCACCGCATAACGGCGTTTCGGCATCCAGAAGCAATCCTCGCGCTTCCATTTCGGCAGGAAGCCGAGACCGAGCATGCCGAGGCCAAGCTCGCCGGTGACTTCGCGCATCTGTCTCAGATGCGTGTGCAGCTCATTGCAGGTTTGATGCAGCGTCTCGAGCGGCGCGCCCGACAATTCGAACTGACCGCCCGGCTCCAGCGAGATCGCGCCGCCGCCTTCCTCGGTGAGCCCGACCATATTCTCGCCATCGAGCACCGGCTGCCAACCGAAGCGCTGCAGCTTCTCAAGGATGGCGCGAATGCCGCTATCGCCCTCATAGGGCACGGGATGGAGATCGGCGCGGCGGAAGATGAATTTTTCGTGTTCGGTGCCGATACGCCATTCCGCGCGCGGCTTGCAGCCAGCTGCGAGATACTCGACAAGCTGACGCTTGTCGGTGACGGGCGCGCCGCCGGAATGCGAGGGTGCCGACATAAACCGATAGCCCTTAGTGACCGCTCCAGAACCTTATCGTACCGGCGCTACCGCGCCTCACCCCGAAGCGCTTGCAACACCGCCAGCCCCGCCAACGCGGCCGTATCGGCGCGCAAAATTCGCGGTCCCAGACTAACGGCCGAAACAAAGGGGAGTTTCCGGAGGGCGTCAAGCTCCGTTTCGGCGAAGCCGCCCTCCGGCCCGATCAGCACCGCCCAGGAAGCCGCGCCCGACAAATTTGAATTGGGCCCCGCGAGCGCTTGCGCGGCTGGCGGCGCGGTCCCGGATTCGTCACAGAGCATGATGCGGCGTGACGCATCCCACGCGGCGAGCACATCCTCGAGCGCACGCGGCTCTTCGATGCGCGGCACAGTCAACCGCTCGCTCTGCTCCGCCGCCTCGACCGCATGCGCGCGCAAGCGATCGAGATTGAGGCGCTCGACATGGGTGTGGCGTGTGATGACGGGAACAAGCGCGCTGGCGCCGAGCTCGGTTGCTTTCTCGACGAGATAATCGATGCGCGCCCGCTTGATCGGCGCGAAGACGAGCCAGAGATCGGGCTCGCCGGTTTGCGCGCGCAATTGTTCTTCCACGACAAGGCTCGCCGCACGCTTGCCGAAACTGTCGATCCGCGCGCGAAACTCGCCATCGCTGCCATTGAACAGCGCCACCGCATCGCCTTCACCAAGACGCATCACGTTCTTCAGGTAATGCGCCTGCTCTTGCCCAAGCTCGACCGCCGCGCCGTTCGCGAGGGGCGATGTGACGAAGAGGCGGATAGAGATTTTATCGGCCATGGTGCCGATAGCTTAGCATGATGGTTCGCGTTGCATGACCATCCTGCGTCCTTCGACTTCGCTCAGGACGAGGAATATCTTTTCGGGCATCCGCCACCGGAAGATGCCACGCACAAACCCTCCTTGTCCTGAGCAAAGTCGAAGGACGCACCGCCGGTATTGCAACGTGCCTTGACGTGTTGAGAGTGATAAGAACCACCGCATGGCCGAGCTTCGCACCGATATTCGCACCGGCGATTGGGTGGATCGCCGCGCGCCGCAGGCGCTCCGGCCTTATATCCGTTTGGCGCGGCTCGACCGGCCGATCGGGACGTGGCTGCTGCTCTTCCCGTGTTGGTGGGGCATCGCTTTCGCGGCCGAGCGCTGGCCCGATTGGTGGCTGATCGCACTGTTCGGCATCGGCGCCGTGGTGATGCGCGGCGCGGGCTGTACCTTCAACGACATCGTCGATCGGGATTTCGATGCCAAGGTCGAGCGCACCAGCGTGCGGCCGATCCCGTCCGGTGCGGTCAGCGTCAAAGCGGCAATTGCCTTCATGCTGCTGCAGCTCGCGATCGGCGCGGCAATCCTCTTTTCGCTCAATCGCCTCTCGATCCTGCTCGGCTTCCTGGTGATGGTGCTGATCGCAACCTACCCGTTCATGAAGCGCATCACCTATTGGCCGCAATTCTTCTTGGGCCTCAATTTCAATTGGGGCGCGCTGATGGGCTGGGCGGCGGTGCGCGGCGATCTGCAAGCGCCGGCGTTCTGGCTTTATGCTGGCGGCATCGCCTGGACCTTGGGCTACGACACGATCTACGCGCATCAGGACAAGGACGACGATTTGCTGATCGGCGTCAAATCCTCGGCCCTCGCGCTCGGCCAATACACGCGGCCGTTCCTCTTCATCTTCTATGCCGCCGCGGTGGTGCTTTGGGCGATCGCCGGCGAGAGCGCGGGATTCGGCTGGCCTTATCGCATCGCGCTGATTTGCGTGTGCTTCCAGCTCTTCTGGCAGGCGCAGCAGGTCGACACGTCGAGTCAGCCCGATTGCAGTCGCAAATTCCGCTCCAACCGCTGGACCGGCTGGATCCTTTTGATCGGCATCATCGCGGCACATGTCGTCTGATCCCGAAGCTTTTATTCGCGCCAACACCGCGATCGGCACGCCATCGCTCGTGCACGAGATCAAGCTGCATCTCGCCAGCGAGGTGACGCCGCTCTGGCACGCTACCGAGGCGACGCTGGAGAAATCGCAACTGCCGCCGCCCTATTGGGCCTTCGCCTGGCCCGGCGGCCAGGCGTTGGCGCGGCATCTCATCGATCATCCGGCGCTGATCGCCGGCAAGAGCATGCTCGATATCGGCGCCGGCTCGGGCCTCGTCTCGATCGCCGCCAAGCGAGCCGGCGCGGCGCGCGTTACCGCCGCCGAGATCGATGCCTTCGCCATCGCCGCGATCCGCCTCAATGCCGCGCTCAATGAGGTCGCGATCGAGGCCGAAAGCCGCGATCTCATCGGCGGCGAGAGCACTTGGGATACGATCCTCGTCGGCGATATGTGCTACGAACGGCCGCTTGCCGATCGCCTCACCACGTGGCTGCGAGCGCTGGCGTCGCGCGGCGCGACCGTTCTTCTGGGCGATCCCGGCCGCGCCTATCTGCCGAAAGACGGGCTTCGCGAGATCGCGCGCTACAACGTGCCGACCTCGCTCGATCTCGAAGATCGCACGTTGCGCGAGACCGTGATCTGGCAGCTGGGCGGGACGATCGCTATATGACGTGCCGATGCCTGATGAGGACGCAAGAAAGATGCCGCAAACCGATGCGCTTAGCCTGCTCCGCGATCTCATCGCCCGCGCGACGAAAGCGGGCGCCGATGCCGCCGATGCGGTGCTGTTCGAGAGCGCCTCGCTCAGCCATGCGCAGCGCCTCGGCAAGGTCGAGAAGCTCGAGCGCTCGGAAAGCTACGATCTCGGGCTGCGCGTGCTGATCGGCAAGCAGCAGGCGATCGTCTCCTCCAACGACCGGAGCACGGGCGCGCTGACCGAGCTGATCGATCGCGCCATCGCCATGGCAAAGACCGTGCCGGAGGATCCTTATTGCGGCCTCGCCGCACCCGAGGAGCTGGCGCGCGATTGGCCGGCGCTCGATCTCGATGACCCGACCGAACCTGCGCCGGAAGTGCTGATCGCGCGCGCCGCCGCCGCCGAAGATGCCGCGCGC
>DATMZZ010000339.1:0-14466 GCA_035573175.1 Allostellaceae bacterium | reverse complement strand
CATCAAATACGATAGCCAGCAGGTCGCTAACCTCTACCGAAAACACACAAGCGGCGTAAACACACCCGCGGGGACAAGACATGTGCTCACTACCCGGCGAGACGGCTGGATGATGATTGATAACGGCCCAGCTCCAAATTGGACGTTAACACTAGAAAACAGTGGCAAGTAGCAGCGTCCTCCATGCGAACCTGAACCAGATGAAACCTTTATCGTTTTACGAGCAGGTCGGAGTTGTAATGCCGGGCTCCATTCTGCTCTTCGGGACACTCTTCTATTTTTCTGAGCTGCGTCAGCTAATGGGTTCCGAAGGCGTTAGCGTTGGCGGGCTCGGAATATTTCTCATTGTCGCCTATGCCTTGGGGCATGCACTTGCAGGTGCGGGGAACTTGCTAGAGGTGCCGTATTGGCGCCTATTTGGCGGTCTACCAAGTCTCTGGGTATTCAAAGAAAACCAGTCGATTGTACCCAGCTGGCAGTATGAGAAAATCCGTAGCAAGCTTGCGACATGCTTGGGTTTTGAAGCCCACCAAGAATCGTCGACCAGGGAAAATTCTCGCATGCTTGTGCGGGAAATCTATTCATACGTCGAAAAATTTGGTGAACACGAAAGAATTGACATCTTCAATGGGAATTATGGGCTGAGCCGCGGATTATCGGTCGCTTTTCTTGCGTTGGCGGTTCTTTCGATTTGCGTTGGCGCTTGTCCGCTTGCAATGCCTGTGGCGCTCTTGGCGGTTAGCATTTTGTTCTGGTATCGCATGCATCGTTTTGGGGTTCGCTACGCACAGGAATTGTTTGTGCAGTTCCTCTTGGCAACTGAGGTCGGTGAAACGGCACCCAAGCGGCTCGCAGACCACTGACGCTATAATTCGCTCCTGCCTTCACCTGAAATCTGATTAGTGGGTTTTTCGACACAGCGTCCGTGTCGGACAAACATTCGTGTTATTTGAATTGACACCAATTCGAAATTGGTGTTAGTCTAAATCACATGAAATCGCTGACCCGTTCGCGCGGCCGTAGCCGCGCTCCGAGCCCGACCCGGGCCTATGACATGAGCAATCGCGCCGCGCAGGCCGAGGCGACGCGCGAGCGCATCCGCCAGGCGGCGGTCGCGCTCTATCGCGAGCGCGCGCTCGATGGCTTCACCCTGGAAGAGGTGGCGCAGCGCGCCGAGGTCGCGGTGCAGACCGTGCTGCGCGCCTTCAAGAGCAAGGATCAGCTCATCATGACCGCCCTGGTCGCGCTCGCCGACGAAACGCAGCCGATCAAAATCCCGCGCGTGCCCGGCGACGTCGCCGAAGCCGTCAGCATCTTCTTCGAGCTTTACGAAGAGGTCGGCGATTTCGTCATCCAGCAGCTTGGCGACGAGCCGCGCCTACCGGGCCTCAAATCGGAGCTCGATGCCGGTCGCCGCGGCCACGCGAATTGGATCGAGCAGGCTTTCGCGCCGTTCCTCGCGCGCCAGACCGGCGCGGCACGTACGGAAATGTTCAACGCGCTGATGGTCGCGACCGACGTCTATGTCTGGAAGCTGCTGCGACGCGATCAAAGGCTCGATCGCGGCGACGCCGAAGCGGTCATGTGTCGTTTGATCAATGGCGTTATTGGCGGGGAGGCGTAAATGGCAAGGTTCCTGTGGCTCAATTGGTCCGGCGGCGGCAATCTCCCGCCGAGCCTCGGCATCGCGCGCGTGTTGACGGAGCACGGTCATACCGTCGCTTTCGCCGGCCGGCCGGAGATGGTGCCGCGCGTCGAGGCGGCGGGCTTCCGCGCCATCGAGCTGACGCAAGCCTATGCGCAGGTCGACAAATATCCGGCGAACAGTCCGATGAGCCGCGCTGCCTGCTATCTCACTTCGCCGGCCGTGGCGGAGCAGGTGCGCGATGTGGTGAAGGCCGAGGCGCCCGATCTCCTGATCTTCGACGGCATGTTCCCGGCGGCGCTTTCGCAGGCGAAGGATTTCGGCAAGCCGACCGTCGCGGTCTCGCATACCTTCGTCTTCCGCATGATCGAGCGCTGGCGCGGCACCACCAACGCGCTGATCGGCATGCGCCAGCAATCCGGCTTCGGTGCGCTGCCCGATCTCGATGCGCTCTGGCACGGCTGCGATCGGGTCCTTGTGACGACGCTCGCCGAATTCGACCATGCCCCGCCGACGGAATGGGAGAGTGTGCGCTATGTCGGCCCGGTGCTTGAGGATGAGAAAGTGGCCGTGCCGACGCAGCTGCCGTGGGGCAACGACTCGGCGCCGCTCGCGCTGATGAGCTTTTCGACCGGCTTCGAGCAGCGCTCGCTCGACAAGGTGCAACGCGGTCTCGATGCGATCGCCGATCTGCCGCTGCATCTCGTCGCGACCACCGGCGGCATCGTCGATCCGGCGGAGCTGAAGGCGCCGCGCAACGCCTTCGTCGTGAACTACGCGGCGCATGATCCGATCATCGCCCGCGCGGCGCTGGTCATCACCCATGGCGGACATGGCACGGCGATGCGCGCGCTGAAACACGGCGTGCCGATGGTCGTGATGCCGGGCCTCGCCCATGATCAGGCGGTGATTGCGGCGCTGATGGAGGAGTGGGGCACGGGTATCGCCATGCCGGGCGATGTGCCTTTCGGCGGCGCCGGCAACGCGGTCGCCGTCTCGCGCGAGGACTCGGTCGAGGCGCTGCGCAAGGCGGTGCAGAAAATCGTCGCGACGCCGTCCTATCGCGCGAATGCGAAGCAGCGCGCGGCGATGCTCGCCGGCGTCGACGGTGCTGCGAATGCGGCGCGGGAGATCGAAGCGCTTCTCACCTGATCGTTGGTTGCTATAGTGTAACGATGCGGTCAGTGTTGTAATCGACCGCCGACAGGGAAGGAATTTGGAAATGGCTCGTACGTCGTTGAGCGTCGCCGCGCTCGCTTTCACCGCCGCACTCGCCGCGGCGCCGGCGCTCGCCGCCGATGATACTTACGATATCAACGTCATCATTCCGCTGACCGGCGGCGGTGCGTTTCTCGGTAAGGCCGAGCAGCAAGCGCTCAATCTCGCGGCCGGCGTCATCAACAAGAATGGCGGCATCCACGGCAAGAAGCTCAATCCGGTCTACCATGACGACCAGTCGAGTCCGCAAGTCGCTGTGCAGCTCATGACTCAAGTAATCGCCTCGCATCCGGCGGTAATTCTGGGCTCGACCGTCTCGCAGCTGTGCAACGCGCAGGCGCCGCTGGTGGAAGCAAACGGGCCGGTGATGTGGTGCTTTTCGCCGAGTGTTCGCACCAAGCCCGGCGGCTATGAATTCACGTCGCAGATCGATAGCCATGATCAGCAGCGCGCGCTGATGACCTATTTCAAGGGCAAAGGCTGGAAGCGCATCGCGCTTATCACCACCACGGACGCCTCGGGCCAGGACGCCGAAAGGAGCATCACCGATCTGGTGAAGGATCCTGCGTTCAAGGATATGACGCTTGTCGCCAACGAGCATTTCGCGCCCGGCGATATCAGCGTCTCGGCGCAGGTCGAGAAGATCCGCGCCGGCAATCCCGACGCCATCGTCTCCTGGGCGACGACCGCGGCCGGCGGCACCGTATTCCGGGCGTTGAAGCAGGCGGGCATCGATCTGCCGACCGCGGCCTCGGGCAGCAACATGACCGTGTCGCAAATGACCGATTACGCAGCCTTCTTGCCGTCGAAGGTATTCTTTGGCGTCGGTGAATGGGCGGCGAATGGCGATCCGCGCCTCACGGTGCCGAAAGAAGTGAGCGACCAGCAGAAGCTCTTCTTCGCGACGATGAAGACGATCAACGTCTATCCCGATAGCGGCGCCGATCTCGGCTGGGAGCCGGTGCGCGTCGTCGCCGATGCGCTCAACAAGCTGCCGGCCGGCGCAGATGCCAAGAAGCTCCATGACTTCCTGGTCAATTGGCAGGGCCATATCGGCGCCGAAGGCGTTTACGACTTCAAGAAGACGCCGCAACGCGGCCTCAACATCGACAACGCGATTGTCGTCCGTTGGGACCTGAAGGCGAAGGAATGGCACCTCGTCAGCAACCTGACGGGAACGCCGATCGAGTAGCTGACAGCTATCAGCGCGTTAACTCGTCGTCATCGCGAGGAGCGCCTTAGCGCGACGAAGCGATCCAGGGGCAACCACTGGATTGCTTCGCTTCGCTCGCAATGACGGAAAACACAGCGCCGAGAGCTGGCAGCTGATCGACAGCTTCTCTCACTCCACCACAATCTTCGGCGCCTGCCGCTGCTGGCCGCCGCCGAGGAGTTGCCAGAGCCGCGCGGCGATCGCGCGATAGGTCTCGGCGTATTTGCTGCTGGGCTCGGCGATGACGATTGGATTGCCGCCATCCGAGGTCTCGCGGATCGCGATATCGAGCGGCAGCTCGCCAAGGAATTCGACCCCGAGCTTCTCTGCCTCGGCCTTGGCGCCGCCATGGCTGAAGATATCCGTGCGCTCGCCGCAATGCGGGCAGAGGAAGTAGCTCATATTCTCGATGAAGCCCAAGACGGGCACATCGACGCGGCGGAACATGTTGAGGCCCTTGCGTGCATCCTGCAGCGCGATGTCCTGCGGTGTCGAGACGATCACCGCGCCCGCCAGCGGGACTTGCTGCGCCATGGTGAGCTGTGCATCGCCGGTGCCGGGCGGCATGTCGACCACCATGACGTCGAGCTCGCCCCAATTCACTTGCCGGAGCATTTGTTGCAGCGCACTCATCACCATCGGCCCGCGCCAGATCGTCGGCGTGTCCTCGGCAACGAGGAAGCCCATTGACATGCATTTGAGCCCGTGATTCTCCATCGGCTCGAGCGTCTTGCCGTCATTGGAGCGCGGCTTGCCGCTGATGCCGAGCATGCGCGGCATCGAGGGACCATAGATGTCGGCATCGAGCACGCCGATCTTGAGGCCGAGTGTCTTCAGCGCGAGGGCAAGGTTGACGGCGGTCGTCGATTTGCCGACGCCGCCTTTGCCCGAGGCGACGGCGACGATGTGTTTGACCCCGGCGACGGCGGGCTTTTGCGGCGCCGCGCCTTCCTGGCCATGCGGGTGTCGTCCATGCGCATGGCCCTGACCTTGTGATCTGGGCGGCGGCGCCATGCCGGCGCGTTGCTGGGGCTTCGCGTAAGGCGCGGTCGGGCGCTGCGCCGGTTTCTCGGCGGTCAGCACGGCGGTGACGGAGAGCACGCCGGGCAGGGCATCGACCGCTTTCTCGGCTTCCTTGCGCAGCGCTTCAAGCTTCGGCGCGCGGGCGCGCTCGACTTCGATCGCGAAAGTGACGTGGCCGTCGCGCAACTGCACGCCCGAGACCATGCCGAGGCTAACGATATCCTGGCCTTTATCGGGGTCGATGATCCTGCGGAGCGCGGCAAGCACCTCGTCGCGCATCACCTCGGCCATGCCGCATATCCTCTCGTCTTGACTTTATACGTCGCCGCCGATACCGGTTGCGTTCCCGCGCAATCCGCTGCGATCGACAAGCTGACATATAAGAGATGACGGGCGCTGTGCATAGCGAGCACTGACGGGCACTGACGAGCACTGAGAGGACGGGGCTTCATGTCGTGGAATCAAGGCGGGGGCGGCGGCCCATGGGGTAGCGGCGGCGGGCCATGGGGCTCAGGTGGCTCAGGCGGCCCCTGGGGCAGTGGCGGTCGCGGTTTGCAACCGCCCAATTTCGAAGATTCGCTGCGCCGGCTGCAGAATTTTCTGAGGCGCTGGCTGCCGGGCGGCGGCTCCGGGCTGGGCGGCGGCCGCGGCTGGATCCTCGGCATCATCATCGTCGTGTTTCTCTGGCTGCTCTCGGGCTTCTATCGCGTCGAGCCCGATCAGGAAGGCATCGTGCTGCGCTGGGGCGCGTTCGATCGCAAGGCGACGCCCGGCCTCAACTATCACCTGCCGTCGCCGATCGAAGAGGCGCTGACGCCGACGGTCACGCGCATCAACCGCATCGAGATCGGCTATCGCACCAATCAAGTGGTCAGCCGTACCACCGAGGTGCCGGAAGAGGCGTTGATGCTCACCGGCGACGAGAACATCGTCGACATCAACTTCACCGTTTTCTGGATGGTGAAGGATGCTGAGAATTACGTCTTCAACATCCGCAATCCCGAGCTCACCGTGAAAGCCGCCGCCGAGAGCGCGATGCGCGAGGTGATGGGTCATACCGAGATCGCGAGCGCGCTGGCCGAAGGCCGCGGCAAGATCGAGACCGATACGCAAGCGCTGGCGCAAGGCATCCTTGATTACTATGGCGCCGGCATCGACATCACCCAGGTTCAATTGCAGAAGGTCGATCCGCCGGGCCCGGTCATCGACGCATTCCGCGACGTGCAAAGCGCCAAGATCGACCAGCAACGCCTCGTCAACGAAGCCGAGGCCTATCGCAATGACGTCGTGCCGCGCGCCCATGGTGATGCCGCGCGCATCCAGCAGGAAGCGCAAGCCTATAAGGCGCAAGTCGTGCTGCAAGCGAAGGGCGACGCGGCGCGCTTCCAATCGGTCTATCAATCCTATGCCGCCTCGCAGGACGTGACGGCGCGCCGCCTCTACATCGAGACGATGGAGAGCATCCTCAAGAATACGAACAAGGTCGTGATCGACCGCGCGGCTTCGACCTCGGGCGTACTGCCCTATCTGCCCTTGCCATCGATACCGGCGAGCCCGGCGGCCACGGCGCCCGCCGCGCCGGCGCCGACGACGCCGAGCACGCCCGCGCCCAGTAGCAGCGCCAACCCCAGGGGAGGTGCGCGATGAACCGGACTCTCGCTTTCTTCGGCGGCGTTGCCGTCGTCGTCGTGTTCCTGCTCTACACGATCTTCTTCACGGTGCAGCAGACCGAGATCGCGCTGGTGCTCCAATTCGGCAAGCCGGTGCGCGTCGTCGATCACCCTGGCCTGCAATTCAAGCCGCCTTGGCAAAATGTCGTGGTCTACGACCGGCGCATCCTCGATTTCGAGCCGCCGGCGGAAGAGGTGATCGCGTCCGACCAGAAGCGATTGATCGTCGACACCTATGCGCGGTTCAAGATCATCAACCCGCTGCTGTTCTATCAAAGCGTCGGCACCGAGCTCGCCGCCGATCAACGCTTGAGCAGCATCATCTCGGCCTCGCTACGCCGGATCGTCGGCAATGTCGAACTGCAAGCGGTGATCTCAACACAGCGCGCCAACATCATGAAAGAGATCCGCGAAGACGTGAACAACGAGACGAAGGGCTTCGGTATCGATGTCGTCGATGTCCGCCTGCGGCGCGCCGACCTGCCGCAGGAAAACGAAGATGCGATCTATGCGCGCATGAAGACCGAGCGTCAGCGCGAGGCCGCGCAATACCGCGCCCAGGGCGCGCAGCAGGCGCAGCAAATCCGCGCCGATGCCGACCGTCAGCGGGTCGAGATCACCGCCGATGCGCAGCGTCAGGCGCAGATCCTGCGCGGCGAGGGCGATGCCCAAAGCATCACGATCTATGCCGACGCTTATGGTAAGGACCCAGCGTTCTTTTCTTTCTATCGCTCGTTGCAAGCCTATCGCGATAGCTTGACGGGTCCGGGCACGACTTTCGTCGTCTCGCCGGACAGCGAATTCTTCAAGTATTTCGAAAGCGGTCCCGGCGGCGTGGCGACGCCCGGTACGGCATCGGGCACAACGGCGGGCGCGGGGGCGCGGCATTGAAGGATTTCCTGACCGCGCTCGCGCTCGCGGCGGCGATCGAGGGAATGCTCTACTCCGCCATACCGGGAGCAATGCAGCGCATGAACGCCCAGGTGGCGCTTTTGCCGCAACCCGCATTACGTATTGCCGGCCTTGCAGCAGCTATTCTCGGCGTCGGCGTGGTATGGGCGATCCGGAGCTGATCGCACCGGAAACACGATCGTTTGATCGGGCAGGTACCACCCTAATTCGGCCATATTGATCGTAATCCAATAGAGGGCTCTGGCCTGATGAACGCCTGTCTCGTAAAATCATATCGTACACTCCGATCATGCCCGAGGGAGGTCGTCTCGTGAGCCGGGTCTTTGCCCGCCTTTCAGTCCGCTGGCTTTTACGCGGCCGCCTGCCGGCTTGCGCCCTTGCCCTCGTCGCCCTCGTTGCTCTGCCGACCGTCGGCGGCGCAAAGCCCGCGCCCGATGGTTTTGCCGATCTTGCCGCCAAGCTGTTGCCGGCGGTGGTCAATATTTCCAGCACCCAGACGATCAAGCCGGGCCAGGAAAACGGCGATGATTCGGACGCGCCGAGCGGCCCTGGCAATCGCGGCGATCGCGGCGGCGGCAATCGCGCCACGCCCGACATCCCGCAATTCCCGCCGGGCTCGCCCTTCGAGCAATTCTTCAAGGATTTCCTCAACCGCAATCGCCAGGGTCAGGGCCAGCAGGACGCGCTGCCGCGGCAGCAGACTTCGCTCGGCTCGGGCTTCATCGTCGATCCCTCCGGCCTCGTCGTGACCAATCACCACGTGATCGACAACGCCGACACGATCACGGTGACGCTGCAGGACGGGACGAATTTCAAGGCCGAGATCGTCGGTCAGGACACCAAGACTGATCTCGCGCTGTTGCGGATCAAATCCGACAAGCCGCTGTCTGCGGTTAAATTTGGTGATAGCGACAAGACCCGCGTCGGCGATTGGGTGGTTGCGATCGGCAATCCCTTCGGTCTTGGCGGCAGCGTCACCGCCGGCATTCTCTCGGCGCGCGCCCGCGATATCAATTCCGGGCCCTATGACGATTTCCTGCAGACCGACGCCTCGATCAATCGCGGCAATTCCGGCGGTCCGATGTTCAACATGGACGGCGAGGTCATTGGCATCAACACGGCCATCTATTCGCCCTCCGGTGGCTCGATCGGCATCGGCTTCGCCATCCCGTCCGATCTCGCCAAGCCGGTGCTCGACCAGCTTCGCGATTTCGGCCATCCGCGCCGCGGCTGGCTCGGCGTCAACATCCAGAACGTCAATGACGAGATCGCCGAGAGCCTCGGCCTCGACAAGCCGAAAGGCGCGCTCATCGCCAGCGTTCATGACGGCGGTCCGGCACAGGTCGCGGGCATTCAGCCCGGTGACGTGGTGCTGATGTTCGACGGCAAGCCGATCAACGATATGAAGGAATTGCCGCGCGACGTTGCCGAGACGCCGATCGACAAGTCCGTGAAGGTCATGGTCTGGCGCAAGCGTAACGAGGTCGACCTCGATGTGAAGATCGGCGAGCTCAAGGAAGAGACGCAGGTCGCTTCGGCCTCGCCGAAGCAGGAGAAGCAGCAGGCGGCGATCAGCACGGTGAAGACGCTCGGCCTGTCGCTCGCCAATCTCACGCCCGAACTGCGCTCGCGCTTCGGCCTCGGCGATGATGTCAACGGCGTCGTCATCACCGACATCGATAATGGTGGGCCCTCGGCCGATAAGGGCATGAAGGCCGGCGATATCGTCGTCGAAGTCGCGCAAGACGACGTGAAGACGACCGATCAGATTCTCAGCAAAATTGATGAAGCGAAGAAGGCCGGCCGCAAATCCGTGCTGCTGCTCGTCGATCGCCAAGGCGATCTGCGCTTCGTCGCCGTCAAGATCGATAGCTGATCGCGAAGCACGGCCGGCGGCCGAATTCAGGCCGTCGCCGCCGTTCGCGCACTTTTCGCGCGCGAACCCGAAGGGGCAAATCGCGAAGTGCGATTGGCCGGGTCGACCGTCGTGCGCGGCAAATCAATAAGCCTCTACGCTTCGGCGCCGACAATCTCGTCGTCGCGATAGCCTTGCGCATAGAGCAGCGCGGTCAGATCGTTGTGATCGACGCGCAGCCGCGCGGCCGCGGCGACGACGGGCTTTGCGTGATAGGCGATGCCCATGCCGGCGGCCTCGATCATCGGCAAATCGTTCGCGCCATCGCCGACGGCCAACGCCGCGCCCAGCGATAGACCCCGCTCGACCGCGAGCAAGGTCAGCGTCGCGAGCTTTGCTTCCTTGCCGAGCACCGGCTCGCGGACCCGGCCGGCGAGCTTGCCGTCCTCGACGATGAGCTCATTGGCGACGGCGATATCGAAGCCGAGCTGACGCCGCACGCGATCGGCATAGATGCGAAAGCCACCAGAGACGATCGCCGTATAGGCGCCGTGCGTGTGCATGGTCGCGACGAGGGTCGCCGCGCCCGGATTGATGCGGATGCGTGCGCCCGCCTCCGCCAGCGCGGCTTCGGGCATGTCTTTCAAGAGTCCGACGCGCTCACGCAATGCACCGGCGAATTCGATCTCGCCATTCATCGCGCGTCGCGTGATGTCGGCGATCTGCGCTTGGATGCCGCGAACCTCGGCGAGTTCGTCAAGCATCTCATTGGCGATGATGGTCGCTTCCATGTCGGCGACGAGAAGCTGCTTGCGCCGGCCGGTTGTGTGCTGCGCGAGGATATCGATCGCAACGGTGCCGCCGAGCGCAGCGCGAATGCCGGCATCGGCTTGATCGGGGGCGAGGTCGTCGAAGGGAATGTCGCAAGCGCGGCCGGCAGAAAGCCATTCGCTCGGCTCGAGCCGCGCGCCGAGCTTTGCGAGTGCCTCGCGCGCCGTGTCGATTGCGGCGACGATCGCTTCGTCGCCGGCGCGCGCGGCGATCAGGGTAACGACGCTTTCAGCCATGCGGGTTTATCGGTGCATAGTGGCAGAAAGGCAAGCCTCGTGGTGTGATTCCAACATTCGCATCTCGTCGCAGCAGGCTGTTTGCGAATGTCAAATCCGCTCCACCAGGTGCTACAACGCGAATCATGAGCGAAGCCAGCGCGCGGGAAATCGTCATCGTCGCCGGACCGACGGCGAGCGGCAAATCGGCGCTCGCGCTGGCGCTCGCCGAGGAATTCGCCGGCACGATCATCAATGCGGATAGCCAGCAGGTCTATCGCGATCTCGCCGTGCTGAGCGCGCGACCGGGCGATGCCGAGACGGCGCGCGTGCCGCATCGTCTCTACGGCGTGATCGATGCGGCGGAGAATTGCTCGGCGGGGCGCTGGCTCGCGCTGGCGCAAGCGGAGATCGATGCCGTGCGCGCGGCGGGCCGTTTGCCGATCCTCGCCGGCGGCACCGGGCTTTATCTCGAAGCCTTGCTCAACGGCCTCGCCGAGCTGCCGCCGATTCCGGCTGCGGCGCGCGAGGAAGCAAAAGCGCTTTATGCCGAGCTCGGCGCCGCCGCCTTCCGCGAGCGCGTGGCGGCGCTTGATCCCGTCGGCGCGGCGAAGATCGCGGCGAGCGACGCGCAGCGACTGACGCGCGCCTACGAGGTCGCACGGGCGACCGGTAAGCCGCTCTCGCAATGGCAGGCGGAGCAGGCGCCGAACCGGTCCCTGCGTGCCGCGGCGATCGTGCTGCTCCCGGAGCGCGAGGGGCTTTATCGGGCTTGCGACGCGCGGGTGATGGCAATGATCGCCCAAGGTGCCGAGGAAGAAGTGCGGACCCTGTTGGCGCGAAACCTCCCGGCGCACCTTCCGGCGATGAAGGCGGTCGGATTGCGCGAGCTGGGCGCGGCGCTTGGCGGGCGCATCCCCCGGAAGGAAGCGCTTGCTGCGATGCAGCAAGCAACCCACCAATATGCCAAGCGGCAATACACCTGGTTTCGAAATCGGCTCCAAGAGAGTGAAATATTGCGCAGACTCACCATTAATAAGCAATTTTCAGAAAGTTTATTGCCGGAGATTTTTTCATTTATTCGTCATTCGCTGTTGACGAGTCGCCGTTAGGCCTTTAGTTTCCCGGCTTTCCCAGCGGAAATCGTGTAGGCCGCTGCGGCACTTCGGAGCAAATCATGACGGCGGAACAGATGAACGGGGCCGAAATGGTCATCAAAGCGCTGGGCGACCAGGGCGTTGATGTCGTATTCGGCTATCCCGGCGGCGCCGTCCTTCCGATCTACGACGCGCTTTTCATGCAAAACCAGCTGCGCCATGTCCTGGTGCGCCATGAGCAGGGCGCGGTCCATGCCGCCGAAGGCTATGCCCGCTCGACCGGCAAAGTCGGCGTGGTGTTGGTCACCAGCGGCCCCGGCGCGACCAATGCGGTCACCGGCCTGACCGACGCGCTGATGGATTCGGTGCCGGTCGTCTGCCTGACCGGCCAGGTGCCGACCCACCTCATCGGCAATGACGCGTTCCAAGAGGCCGATACCACCGGCATCACTCGGCCCTGCACCAAGCACAACTACCTGGTGAAGAGCGTCGACGATCTGGCGAAGACCCTGCACGAGGCTTTCTATGTCGCGCGCAGCGGCCGGCCCGGGCCGGTCGTGGTCGATCTGCCGAAGGACGTGCTCTTCGCGACCGGCACCTATCGCGCCCCCGAGACGATCGAGCAGCGCAAATCCTATCGTCCGCAGACCGAGCCCGACCCGGCGAGGATCGCCGCGGCGGTCGAGCTCATCGCCAACGCCAAACGGCCGCTCTTCTATGCCGGCGGCGGCATCATCAATTCCGGTCCGCAGGCGGTGAAGCTCTTCGGCGAGCTGGTCGAGATGACCGGCTATCCCTGCACGCTGACCTTGATGGGGCTTGGCGCTTTCCCGGCGGCGGACAAGCGCTATCTCGGCCTCGTCGGCATGCACGGCACGTACGAAGCCAATCTCGCCATGCATGGCTGCGACGTTATGATCAATGTCGGCGCGCGGTTCGACGATCGCGTCACCGGCAAGGTCGCGGCCTTCTCGCCGGGCTCGAAGAAGATCCACATCGACATCGATCCGTCGAACATCAACAAGAACATCCGCGTCGATGTGCCGGTGATCGGCGATTGCGCCAAGGTGCTGGAGGCGCTGATCGCGGCGCTGAAAGCGCGGCGCTTCGCGCCCGATCACGCCGCGCTCGGCAAGTGGTGGAAGCAGATCGAGACCTGGCGCAAGCGCGATTGCCTGCATTACGAGCAGGACGACAAGATCATCAAGCCGCAATATGCGATCGATCGGCTGCATGCGCTGACTCGCGACCGCGACACTTACATCACGACCGAAGTCGGCCAGCATCAGATGTGGGCGGCGCAGCTCTTCAAGTTCGAGAAGCCGTTCCGCTGGATGACGTCAGGCGGGCTCGGCACGATGGGCTACGGCCTGCCGGCCGCGGTCGGCGTGCAGATCGCGCATCCCGATGCGCTCGTCGTCGACATCGCCGGCGAAGCCTCGATCATGATGAACATCCAGGAGATGTCGACCGCCGTGCAATACCGGCTGCCGGTGAAGATTTTCATCATCAACAACCAGTATATGGGCATGATCCGCCAGTGGCAGGAGCTGCTCCATGGCGGCCGCTATTCCGAAAGCTATAGCTCGTCGCTGCCGGATTTCGTGAAGCTCGCCGAAGCTTTTGGCGCGAGAGGCTTGCGTGCGACCAAGCCGTCGGAGCTCGACGACGTCATCAAAGAGATGATCGCTATACCGGGGCCGGTGATCGCCGATATCGCGACGGATCAAAACGAGAATTGCTTCCCGATGATCCCGTCGGGCGCCGCCCATAACGAGATGATCCTGGGGCTCGACGACAAGAAGGCCGGCAGTCCGATCTCCGAAGAGGGCATGGTCCTCGTCTAACCGCGAGGATCAGCCGGAGATGAAGCTGTGAACGAGATCGAACGTCATACCATTGCGGTTTTGGTCGACAACGAGCCGGGCGTGCTGGCGCGCGTCATCGGACTGTTCTCGGGCCGCGGCTACAACATCGAGAGCCTGACCGTCGCCGAGGTCGATCGGGCGGAAGCGCTATCGCGCATCACCATCGTCACGACGGGCACGGACATGATCATCGAGCAGATCAAGGCGCAGCTTTCGCGCCTCGTGCCGGTGCGCATGGTGCATGACCTGACCGAGGAAGGCCCCGCAGTCGAGCGCGAGTTGTTGCTGGTGAAGATGGCCGGCACCGGCGACAAGCGGATTGAATCGCTGCGCTTGGCCGATATCTTCCGGGCGCGGGTGGTCGATTCGACCATCGAGAGCTTCGTCTTCGAGATCACGGGCTCGGCCGAAAAGCTCGACGCTTTCATCAATCTGATGAAGCCGCTCGGGCTCGTTGATATTTCGCGGACCGGCGTTGTCGCGATTGCGCGCGGCGCCGCCAAATTCTGAACCGACGCTTTACGCCGAGAGGGAAATTCGATGCGCGTCTATTACGATCGTGATGCCGACGTCAATCTGATCAAGAGCAAGAAGGTGCTCGTCGTCGGCTATGGCAGCCAAGGTCACGCGCATGCGATGAACCTGCGCGACAGCGGCGTCAAGGACGTGCGTATCGCGCTGCGTCCGGGCTCGGCCTCGGCGGCGAAAGCCGAAAGCGCGAAGTTCCAGGTCATGTCGCCGGCCGAAGGTGCCAAATGGGCCGATGTCGTGATGGTGCTGACGCCCGATGAGGGACAGGGCGATCTCTACCGCGAAAAGCTCGGGCCTAACCTGAAGCAGGGCGCGGCGCTCGCTTTCGCGCATGGGCTGAACGTCCATTTCAACCTGCTCGATCCGCGTCCCGACATCGACGTGTTCA
>DATMZZ010000338.1:0-5237 GCA_035573175.1 Allostellaceae bacterium | reverse complement strand
TGCCGCCCTACGGCGCCTGCCTGCTCGGCTCGATCAATCTCGCCGCGCTCGTGCGCGATCCATTCACCGAGGACGCGCAGCTCGATCTCGACCAGCTGAAGCGAGTCGTGCCGCTCGCGGTGCGCATGCTCGACAATGCGATCGACGCTTCGCGCTTTCCTTTAGAAGCGCAAGCGCAGGAGGCGATTGCGAAACGACGCGTCGGCCTCGGCGTCACCGGGCTCGCCGATGCTTTGATCCTCTGCGGCGTGCGCTACGGCTCGGCGCGCGCCGTCGAGCTGACCGAGCAATGGATGAAGGCGGTGCAACGCGCCGCTTATTTCGCCTCGGTGCAGCTCGCGGCCGAAAAAGGCCCCTTCCCGCTTTTCGATAAAGAGGCTTATATCGCCGGCGAGTCGATCCGCGAGCTCGACGAGGATCTGCGCAAAGCGATCGGCGATTACGGCATTCGCAATGCGCTGCTCACCTCCGTGGCGCCGACCGGCACGATCTCGATCTTCGCCGACAATGTCTCCTCGGGCCTCGAGCCGGTCTTCTCCTTCCACTATACGCGCAACGTGCTGCTACCCGATGGCACGCGTAAAGCGGAAGACGTCTCGGATTACGCCTATCGACTCTTCCACCGGATGAAGGGCGATGCCGCGCCGCTGCCCGATTATTTCGTCGATGCGCAATCGCTGGCGCCGGCAGATCACGTCGTCATGCAGGCGGCGGTGCAGAAATACGTCGACAGCTCGATCTCGAAGACGATCAACGTGCCGGCGGATATTCCGTTCGAGCAGTTCAAGGACATCTATCTCCAGGCCTATGAGCTCGGCTGCAAGGGCTGCACCACCTACCGCCCGAACGAGGTGACCGGCGCGGTGCTGGAGGTGAAGCCGGCGAAGGCCGAGGCGACGCCGCAGCAGGAGCTGCCGCTGCCGGCGCCGCGGCCGAAGCCTAAGGATGTCTATGAGGCGGGCGGTATCGTCTATATGACGCAGCCGCTCGACCGGCCCGAGGCGCTGCCCGGCAACACCTACAAGATCGCCTGGCCGCAAAGCGAGCACGCGCTCTACATCACGCTGAACGACATCGTGCAGGACGGCCGCCGCCGGCCCTTCGAGATCTTCATCAACTCGAAGAACATGGAGCATTACGCGTGGACCGTGGCGCTGACGCGCATGATCAGCGCCGTCTTCCGCCGCGGCGGCGATGTGTCCTTCGTCGTCGAAGAGCTGAAAGCCGTGTTCGATCCGCGCGGCGGCGCCTGGATGGGCGGGCATTACGTGCCCTCGCTGCTCGCCGCGATCGGCGACGTGATCGAGCGCCACATGACCGATATCGGCTTCATCGCGTCGCCCGAGACGCAGAAGCAAATCGCAATGGAAAAGCAGGTCGTCAATCTCTCGGGCAACAACCCGCCGCGCATGGCGCAATGTCCGAAATGCGGTCAGGCGTCGCTGATCCGCCTCGAGAATTGCGACCAGTGCACCAATTGCGACTATTCGAAATGCGGGTGAGGCAGCGCCGCGCTCCGGCGCCGCCCGCCGCATAAGCCTTATCTGCCGACCACCTCGAGCTGCACGTCGACATTGCCGCGCGTCGCGTGCGAATAGGGGCAGATTTTCTCATGCGCCTCTTTCGCCAGCGCGGCAAGATCGCTTTGCGGCAGGCTCTTGTCCTCGATCCACAGCTTCACTGCGATGCCGAAGCCGCCGCCCTCGCGCGGGCCGATCGAGACCGCCGCTGTGACCTTCGCCTTTGATGCATCCTTCTTCTGCTGCTTGCCGACGAAATCGAGCGCGCCGCCGAAGCAGGCGGCATAACCGGCCGCAAAGAGGTGCTCCGGTGTCGCTGTGCCGGGCTTGCCCGGCCCACCCATCGCTTTCGGCACGGAAAGATCGACCTTCACCAAGCTGTCATCGCTTTCCGTGTGCCCATTGCGGCCGCCCGTGGCGGTCGCCGTCGCGGTGTAGAGCGGATTGATCTTGTCCATATCGCCTCCGATCGTTTGATTGGCGCATCGGCAGGACAACGGGGAGCGACATGCGTGGATGCGCGAAAGAAAAGAAAAGTCGCAGCCCGTCGACCCTCGCTTAAAATCCTATAAACTCGGCCTATGCGCAACGCATCGGCCGTCCGCCGCATCGTACTTTCCCTGACCGGCATCGTCCTGGTCGCGCTCATCATCTATGCGGCTTACTGGCACTACGTCGCCGGCATGCTGCGCGAGCAGCTCTTGCCCTGGGCGCAAGCACGCGCGACCGAGGGCTTTATCATTCACTGGGACGACGCCGAGGTTGGCGGTTTCCCCGGCTCGTTCCGCTTCGATTTCACCAATCTGAGCTTCGGCACGCTGCGGCCGGTGCCGGTGGCGGTGAACGCCGGCAGCGCCTCGGCCTGGGCGATGCCGTGGAATCTGAAACATTGGGAATTCACGACGCCGGGCGGGGCGCGCGTCGTCGAGCCGAGCGGCACTGCCGGCTTCGATATGCGCCGCGTCGACGGCGCGGTCGATGTCGAAGGCCGCGTCGTTGCCGCGATCGACGTGACCGCCGTCGATCTCAACGGCCTCGGCCTCGCGCAGGGCACGAAGATCGGCGACGCCGAGGCGCATATCGAATTGCCGGCGACGCCGCCGCGAAGCCACACCGACATCGCGCTCGGCCTCTCGCTGGAATTGAGCGACGCGACGCTGCCCGTGGCCGTGCCCGGCTTCGGCAACACGCTGTCGGGCTTTTCCTTCGTCGCGCAACTGAAGGGCGCGCTGCCGCCCGGACAAATCGTGCCGGCGCTGACGCACTGGCGCGATGATGGCGGCACGATCGAGCTGCAATCGCTGCGGCTGCGCTGGGGCTCGCTGCTGGTCGACGCCTCGGGCACGCTCGCCCTCGATCAATCGCTGCAGCCCGAAGGCGCTTTCTCCGCCGTGATCACCGGCCAGGATGCGGCGGTCGACGTCGCGGTGAAGACGGGCGCGCTGAAGCCGAGCGATGCCGGCACGGCGAAAGCGGTACTGGGCCTGCTGGCGCGGCCGAATGGCAATGGCGACAAGGCGCTTACGCTGCCGATGACGATCCAGAACCAGCAGCTTTATCTCGGCCCCGCCAAGCTGGCGAATATCCCGCCGATCCCCTGGAGGTGACGCGATGACGTCCCCCGAGAACAGGCGCGTCGGACTCGGCAGCACGCATCGGCTGAAGATCGGTCTTTTCGGCGCGAATTGCTCTTCCGGCCGCGCCGTCACGAAACTGCCCGAGCGTTGGACCGGAAGCTGGGCCGAATGCAAGCGCCTGGCACAGATGGCGGATGCCGCCGGCATCGAATTCATGCTGCCGATCGGTCGCTGGAAAGGCTATGGCGGCGAGACCGATTACCAGGGCGCGACGCTCGAGACCATCACCTGGGCGACGGGGCTCGTGGCCTCAACCCAGAACCTCGTCGCCTTCGGCACGGTGCATGCGCCGCTGATCCATCCGATCGTCGCTGCCAAGGCGATGGTGACCGCCGACCAGATCGGCGAAGGCCGCTTCGGCCTCAACCTCGTTTGCGGTTGGAACGAGGACGAGTTCACGATGTTCGGCGTGCAGCAGCGCGATCACGAAGCGCGCTACGATTACGCCAAGGAATGGCTCGACGCGGTCAAGGCAATGTGGTCGCGCGACGGGCAATTCGATATCGCGGGCAACTACATCAAGCTCAAGGACGTGCGCGCCAAGCCGAAGCCCTATGGCGGCACACGGCCTTACGTGATGAATGCCGGCGCCTCACCGACCGGCCAGGCTTTCGCGATCGCCAATTGCGACGGGCTCTTCGTCTCGACCTCACTGCAAGCGCTCGACACGGCCGAGCAGACCGTGCGCCGCGTGCGCGCGGCGGCGCAGCAGCAAGGCCGCGAACTCGACGTCTTCACCGCCGGCGTCGTCACCTGCCGTCCGACGCGGAAAGAAGCCGAGGAATACGATCATTATGCGACGGTAGAGAACGCCGATCTCGGCGCCATCGACCACATCCTCGCGATGCGCGGCGTGACGCCCGACAAATACTCAGCCGAGGAATTCGCGACGCTGCGCCGCAAGCAGGCCTATGGCATGGGCGGCGTGCGCCTTGTCGGCACGCCGGACGAAATCGCGCGGGACATCGCCGCGCTCAGTCAGGCCGGCATCGCCGGGATCGCGCTGTCCTTCGTGCACTATATCGAAGAGCTGCCCTATTTCTGCGCCGAGGTACTGCCGCGGCTCGCGCGACTCGGGTTGCGCAATCCCGCTTAGACGCAATCCCGCTTAAGGCGTTTACCCTTAGGATAGCTGCTGAGGCGCCCTATGGCTGGGGAGCTTGGGCGCGCTCGAACATGCCGTATTGGCGCTCCACCTCTGCCACCGTGATGCGATAGTCGGCAAAGATTTGCCCGCGGCCCGAGAGCTGCGCCAGATGATGGCGGTTGTGTTCGCGCCAGCGTTTCACCGAATCTTCGTCGCGCCAATAGGAGACCGAGACCAGCCGGCCGGGCTTTGCCATGCTCTCGAAACGCTCGACCGAGATGAAACCGTCGATCTGCTCGACCTCGGGCTTCAACTGCCCGGCGAGATCGAGATAGTCCTGCTCGCGGCCCTGTTTGGGCTCAACCTCGAAGACGACGACGAACATCGCAAACCTCCAAACAAGAGCAGGTTTACCACGGAGACACGGAGAATACGGAGGAAACGTATCCCAAGACGATACGGCGGAGCCCGTCCTTCAACGCAGTGCTATTGAAATTCATAATGAGCCCAATCTTGTGACGACTCAACCGGAGATAGGTCATCATCTGGGCATTGTGGATTGGCATCAGACGCTCAACCGCCTTGATTTCCACGACGACCTCATTCGCAATGACGATATCCATGCGATAGCCGCATTCCAAGCGCACGCCCTTGTAAAGAACGGGCAAAGGCACTTGGCGGCCACAGGCGATTCCGCTCTGCCCCAACTCGAAACATAGACATTCTTCGTAAGCCGATTCGAGAAGCCCCGGCCCCAGTTCTCGATGT
The DNA here is from genome assembly GCA_035573175.1 of Allostellaceae bacterium. Taxonomy (GTDB): domain Bacteria; phylum Pseudomonadota; class Alphaproteobacteria; order ATCC43930; family CGMCC-115725; genus CAIKMD01. The sequence continues at coordinate 225 of DATMZZ010000338.1, read as the reverse complement.
ACCTCGATGGCGAGGCCGATGATGCGTTCCGTCAAAGCGCTCCCATGAGTAAGCACAGTCCTCCCCTTCTCCGTGCCTCCGTGGTTCATTTTGGCCTTATCGCAAATTCCCCGGCAATGTCGGTCTGTCGCCATAAGAATGCCTCAAAGCCCTGGCTTTTTGGCAATGCTGAAGTTTTCGTTCTGTCCGTTCTTCGAGCGCAACGATGACCGACCGCTTCGCCAC
>DATMZZ010000337.1:0-3530 GCA_035573175.1 Allostellaceae bacterium | reverse complement strand
CCGGCCTCGCGCTCTTAAAAAAGCAGGGGTCCAACGGGCTCCGGCCACTTGTGCGCACGCTACAGCGTGGCAAGCGCCTACATACAGGGGTCCATTTCTCAGTCCGCGCGGTAGATGAATGGGCCCCGGCTTTCGCCGGGGCGAGGCTTTGGTTCTAACCGTCAAGTGATCTACTCTGTCCTCAATACACATCGGGAGGACAGACATGCGGATTTTTTCCTATCGTCAGGGCAATACGCCGGGCGTCGGCGTCATGGCAGACAAAGAGAGCTTCGTCGCGCTCAGTGAGGCGGCACCTGATCTGCCAAACACGCTAAAAGGCATTCTCGAGCAGCCGAATGGGCTCGATCGCGCGAAGGCCGCGGCCGCGACCAAGAAGGGGCTGAAAGGCCTCGCCGGTATCACTTTCGATCCGGCGATTCCCGATCCGCAGGCGATCTGGTGCCTCGCGCTCAATTACAAGCTCCACATCAACGAGACCGGCCTCACCACCTCGGCGAAATATCCGCAGATCTTCCTGCGCATGCCGTGCACGCAGGTTGGGCACAATCGGCCGATCCTTTGCCCGGATCCGAAGGTCGCGGTGAAATACGAATATGAAGGCGAGCTCGCGGTGATCATCGGCAAAGGTGGGCGCCATATCCCGGTCGAGAAGGCGCTCGATCATGTCGCCGGCTATTCCTGCTACAACGAAGGCTCGGTGCGCGAATATCAAGGCCACAATCGCCAATTCGGCCTAGGCAAGAATTTCGAGCAATCGGGCAGCTTTGGCCCGTGGCTGATGACGCCCGACGAATTCGGCGACTGGCAAAAGCATCGCATCATCACCCGCGTCAACGGCATCGAGCGGCAGAATGCAACGCTCGATCTGATGGTCTTCGGCGTGCCGCAGCTCATCAATTATCTGAGCCAGGGCTATTACCTGCGGCCGGGCGATGTGATCGTCACCGGCTCACCGGGCTCGCTGGCACTGCATGCGGGCGAGAAGCCGACCTCCAAGAATGACGGTGGCGTCTATGTCGAGGGCATGGTGCAGATGAAGCCGGGGGATGTGTGCGAGGTCGAGATCGATGGTCTCGGCACGTTGAGCAATCCGGTCGTCGCCGACGCCAAAGCGGAATATCAGACGAGCTTGTTCACACCGCGTTGACCCGATTCGTTAATGCGCGCACTGTTTGGTGCGTGCATTAACGACGAATTTGCCGCGTTAACGATAGAAACGTCTTGCGCCGACTACGGTGCCAAGCGTTTCCTCTTGCGCATGAGCGATATCGCGCTGGGCCCGACAATTCTCGTCGATAACTATGACGCGGAGCGCGTGCGCCCGTGTCATTACCGCGGCCTGCCGATCTATGCCTATGAGGACATCCATCTCATGGCGGCGTCGGTCGCGCTCGATTATTTCGTGCCGCAGGGCAAGGTGATCGATCTCGGCGCCGGTGCCGGCGCGCTGTCGCTGCGCCTGGCCGATGCCGGCTACGACGTCACCGCTTTCGATTACGCCGCCGATAATTTCCGGCTGCATGGTCAGGTGCCGTTTGTCTGCGCCGATCTCAATGACGATTTCGCCAGCAGCATCGCGCCGCAGAGTCTCGATGCCGTCGTCGCCGTCGAGATCGTCGAGCATCTCGAGAACCCGCGCAATCTCGTGCGCCAGGCGATGCTGGCGCTGAAGCCCGGCGGGTATCTCTTCATGACGACGCCGAATGTCGATAGCTGTTTCTCACTGCTCTCGCAGCTGCGCTACGGCCATCCCGATCTCTTCACCGAGCAATGCTATCGCTCTGACGGGCACATCACGCCGGTCTCGGCTTGGCTCTTGCGCCACGCCGTCGCCGAAGTCGGCATGGAGACGGTGTTCTGCCGCTCCTTCGGCGAGCATGCACCGGGCTGGTGGAAATACCGCGCGGCGATGTGGCTGCTGCGCCGATTTGTCGGCGACAAGGAACTCGCCGCCGGCAGCACGGTCGGCCTGCTCGCGCGCAAGCCGCTGACGGCTTAACGCCACTCCGCTCAGAATTCGATCGCCAGCTTGCCGAAATGCTTGCCTTCGGCGATGGCGGCGATCGCGTCGCGCGTCTCGGCAAAAGCAAAGTGATGCTCGTCGATCACCGGCTTGATGCGATGCTGGTCGATGAAGCGCACCATCGCCTCGAAATCGTCGCGCGAGCCGAGAGTGATCGCCTGAAGCCGCAGCCCGCGCGTCACGACACGGCCGAGCTCGATCTCCGCTTTCGCGCCTGACAGCACGCCGATCAGTGCGATGGTGCCCCCGGTACGCACCGCGCGGATCGATTGCGCCAGGGATTGCGCGCCGCCCAGCTCGATGACAACATCGGCGCCGCGGCCGGCGAGACGCCGCAGCTCCGTCGCCCATTCGGGCTGGTTGCGATAATTGATCCCGTGCTGCGCACCCAAAGCGCGGGCGCGTGCGAGCTTCTCGTCGCTCGATGAGGTCAGCACTGCGGTTGCGCCCATGGCATGCGCAAATTGCAGCGCGAAGAGCGAGACGCCGCCCGTGCCTTGCGTCAGGACGAGATCGCCCGGCTTCACTCCCGCGAGCGCATTCCATGCAGTCAATGCGGCACAGGGCAAGGTGGCCGCTTCGGCCGCGCTGTAGCCTTGCGGCGCTTTCACCACGGCGTCTTGGCTGAGCTTCATCTGCTCTGCCATCACGCCGTCGACCGAGCCGCCCAGCGTCGCGCGGCGATGCTCGTCGCGCATCGGCCCGCTGAACCATTGCGGCATCACGATGGGACAGACGAGGTCGCCGGGCTTGGCGCGTGTCACGCCGGGGCCGATCGCGGTGACGATTCCGGCGCCGTCGCTCAGCGGAATGATCGGCAGCGCACCGCTTTCGCGGCCATAGCCGCCACGCGTGAACACGAAATCGCGATAGTTGACTGTCGCTGCGCGCATTGCGAGCAGCACCTCGCCGGGTCCCGGCGGTGTCGGTGCGGCGCGTTCGCCGACCACGATCTGCTCCAATTGCCAGCCGGTTAGCTCGATCACTTTCATCGTCGCATCATCCTAGGAGAGCGTGGTTTTGCCCGCCAGATCGGGCTTTCTATCTCGCGCGCGTGATCGCTTCCCGGCCTGCCATGCGAGGAAGTTGTTGATTCATGCGGCAAGCGGTGAGACTGTGTTGCGGCTCAGCGCTTATTGGCGTTGCATACCGAAGAGGAGCGGCGATGTCACAACAGCCGCCAAAACTGAAGGGGAGTGGGTCCTATGAGCAAGCAGGCACTCGTTGAAGCGTTGAAGAAAACCGGTCTCACGACTTCGGTGGCCAACAAGGCCGTCGACGCGGTCACGGGTGTGATCGCGAAAGAGCTCAAAAAGGCACAAAAATTCAGCATTCCGGGCTTCGGCTCGTTCCATGTCAGCAAGCGCGCGGCGCGCATGGGGCGCAATCCGCGCACCGGCGAGCCGATCAAGATCCGCGCCAGCAAAGGCGTGCGCTTCAAGGCCGGCGCTAAGCTGAAGGGTTCGCTCTGATCCCTCACCGGTCACAGGTCTGACGCCACAGA
>DATMZZ010000336.1:0-5102 GCA_035573175.1 Allostellaceae bacterium | reverse complement strand
CAAAGGCAAGATCGTGGTCGCACCGCCTTCGGCTTCTGCCGAGCCTTGGGCGCGGCGCCTGCCTGATCCGGTCGTGGCGCAGGCTTCCGGCTGGATGCGCGTCAAGCAGCGTGCCAAAGCAAGCGGCATCGAGCTGCCGCTGGTGATCTCCGATCACGCCGATTGGGATGAGCTCACAGCGACGATCGATGAGTTGAAGCCGAGCGAGGTCTGGATCACGCATGGCGCCGAAGAGGCGCTGCTGCGCCAGGCCGGGCTGATGGGCTATCGCGCGCGGGCGCTGTCGCTGATCGGTTTCGAGGACGAGGATTAGGCGTGGACCGTTTCGCGCCGCTGCTCGAAAGCCTCGTCTTCACGCCGTCGCGGCTCGGCAAGCTGCGGCTGATGCATGAATATTTCACCACGACGCCCGATCCCGATCGCGGCTGGGCACTCGCCGCGCTCACCGGCGAGCTGTCATTCCCCGGCGTGAAGCCGGCGCAGATCCGCGATCTTGTGCTCAAGCGCGTCGATGGCGAGCTGTTCGCGCTATCGCATGATTTCGTCGGCGACCTCGCCGAGACGGTCGCACTGATCTGGCCGCAAAGGCATGGCGCCAATCACGTGCCGAGCTTGTCGGAAGTCGTCGACGGCATGACGATTGCGACGCGCGACAGTTCCGGCACGCTGCTGAGCGCTTGGCTCGATGCGCTCGATGCGACGCAGCGCTGGGCGCTGTTGAAGCTCGCGACCGGCGCGCTGCGCGTCGGCGTGTCCGCACGCCTTGCCAAAACCGCGCTCGCCGAAGGCTCGACGGCCTCGCTCGACGAGATCGAAGCGGTGTGGCACGCGCTGCATCCGCCTTACACCGAGCTCTTCGCCTGGCTCGAAGGCCGCGCGGCAAGGCCGGAGCTCGGCAATCGGCCGACCTTCACGCCGCTGATGCTGGCGCAGCCGCTGGAGGAAGAAGATATCGCCAAGCTCGATCCTGTTGATTATCGCGCGGAGTGGAAATGGGACGGCATCCGCGTACAGCTCGTCGGCCGCGGCGGCGAGCGCCGGCTTTATTCGCGCAGCGGCGACGATATTGGCGCGGCGTTTCCCGATCTCCTCGCGTTGCAGAACGAGGATGTCGTTCTTGACGGAGAGCTGTTGGTGATGCGCGACGGTGCGATCGCGCCGTTCAACGATCTGCAACAGCGGCTCAATCGCAAAGTCGCGACGCCGAAGATGATCGCCGATTACCCCGCCTGGGTCCGGCTCTATGATATCCTCGAACGGGGCGGCGAGGATCTGCGGCCGCTGAGCTTCGATCAGCGGCGTGCACGGCTCGAACAATGGTATCGCGCGGTGCCACGGCCGAGCATGGATATCTCACCGCTGCTGCCCTTCACCCAATGGGATGAGCTCCACGAGTTGCGCAACGGCGCGCGCGAGCGGGCGATCGAAGGCCTGATGCTGAAGCGCGGCGACTCGGCCTATGTCTCGGGCCGGCCGAAAGGCCCCTGGTTCAAATGGAAGCGCGATGCGCTCACGATCGATACCGTGCTGATGTACGCGCAACGCGGCCACGGCAAGCGCTCGTCTTTCTATTCCGATTACACTTTCGGCGTCTGGCGCGAGGATGAGCTGGTGCCGGTCGGCAAAGCCTATTCCGGCTTCACCGATGAGGAGCTGCGCCGGCTCGATCGCTGGGTCCGTGATCACATCATCGATCGTTTCGGGCCGGTGCGCGCCGTCGCGCAAGACCTCGTGCTCGAAGTGGCGTTCGACAGCGTACATCGCTCGACGCGGCATAAATCGGGCTTGGCGATGCGCTTCCCGCGCATCCATCGCATTCGCTGGGACAAGCCCGCAGCGGAGGCCGATCGCGTCGAAAGCTTATTGAGGCTCATGACATAGCCGCCGCCGGCCGATGCGCTATGCTCATGAAGCGGGCAAGGGAGGTAGGCATGGCAGCAGAAAAGCGAAAACTCGGTGCAAGCGGTATTGTTGTGGCGCCACTCGGCCTCGGCTGTATGTCCTTCTCCGGCACCTACGGCAGTGGCGATGATGTTGCCGCTGCGGCACTGATCAACGACGCGCTCGATCGCGGTGTCACCATGCTCGATACCTCGGATGCCTATGGCAATGGCCATAACGAAGAACTCGTCGGCCGCGCGATTGCCAAGCGGCGTGGCTCGATCGTACTTGCGACAAAATTCGGCAATATGCGCAGCGGCTCGCCGCGTCCGGTCGATGGCCGCCCCGAATATGTGCCAGTGGCCTGCGAGGCAAGCCTCAAACGCTTAGGCGTCGATGTCATCGATCTCTTCTACGCGCATCGCATCGATCCACAGGTGGCGATCGAGGACACGGTCGGCGCGATGGCGCGTTTGATAGAGCAGGGCAAGGTGCATGCCTTGGGACTCAGCGAAGCCAAGCCCGAGACCATCCGCCGTGCGCACAGGGTGCATCCCATCGCGGCGGTGCAGAGCGAATATTCGCTCCTTTATCGCGTCGAGGCCGAGGAGACGCTGAAGACCACCCGCGAGCTCGGTATTGCTTTCGTCGCTTATGCGCCGCTCGGCCGCGGGCTGCTCACCGGCAAGATCGAGGCCGCGCCAAGCTTCGAGAAAGGCGATACGCGCGGCCGGCACCCGCGCTTCCTCGCCGAGAATCTCGCGCACAATCGCACGCTCGTGGAGCGCATTGCCGCGATCGCGGCAGAGAAGGGCTGCACGCCGGCGCAACTCGTCCTCGCCTGGCTCCTGGCGCAGGGGCCCGACGTGATCCCAATCCCCGGCACAAAGCATCAGGAACGGCTCGATGAGAATCTGGGCGCGCTCGAGCTGCGCCTGACGGCGCAGGATGTCGCGCGGATCTCGGCGGCGATCCCGCCGGGCGCCGCGGCCGGAACGCGCTATCCCGAGCAGCAGATGACCCATGTCTATGTCTGATGTCTATGTCTGAGGGATAGGCAACCCTGGCGACCGTCCCGCCGTTTTTCGGATGGAGGACGATCGGAGGAGCCTATGAAAGAGACCCCCAAAACCAAGCAGCCGAAGCACGAGATCGAGCGCGTCGGCGCGGGTGGCCAGGTCGGTGAAGGGCAGTCGGGTGTCCCGCTGCATAAGCCGCAAGGTCGACGCGACGCCGAGCTTGGTCCGCGTGAGCGGGTCGGTGCCGGCGGTAAGGTCGGCGATCCGCGTTCTACGAAATAGCGCTCTAAGTCGGTGTGTTCGGCGCAGCCGCCGGAATGGCGGTCTGCGCCTTCATCTCTTCCACCGCGCCCTCGATATCGTGCGCCATTTTGGCGGCGCGCTCCTCATAGCGCCGGCGGTCTTCGTCGGATTTGATGAATTGTGCTTCCAGCTCCGAGATCCGGAGCTGCCAGGGCTTGTCTTCTCGGCACCACGGATTGCTCAGGCAAAGCGCCATGCGCACCGCGAGCTCCTCGGCAGGGCTCAGCGTGGCGATCCATGCCATGATCTCTTGGGTCGGTTTTGGCAAAGTGCTTAGAACAGCTTGTGCGCGAGGAAGCGGCTGACGATAAAGCCAGCGGCGAAAGCCAGGGCGATGCTCTGGAAGGGCTGATCGTGGATCTGCTGCTGGACGACATTAGCCGATCGGCGCCGCACCGCATCGAGCGCGTCTTGCAATTCGACCAAATCCCGCTTGATGGTCTCGATCTCGATCTCTCGCCGCCCGTGGGCGTTGGAAGCATCCATGATGTCACCCATGCCGCTCATCGATTGCGTGGCAAATCGATAACGGCGGCCTGGGCGCCGGGTTCCGCCCGGCGGCGGGAGCCTAGCCTTGGACGATCGCTTTCGCCGCGATCAGCGCGTCGATATCTGCGGCGGCCATGCCCGCTTCTGCCAACACTTCGCGCGTATTGGCGCCGAGGCCCGGCGCGCCATGACGCAGGGTGAAATCGTAGGCATCGCTCTTGAAGGGCAGCTTCGGCAGGTCGCCTTGCTTGCCGCCTTCCATCGGCACTGTCAGCAACTGGCCGCTCGCCTTGAGATGGTGATCATCGAGGAGCTGATCGGGACGGCGCAGCGGCGCATAAGGCACGCTCGCTTTGTCGAGCTTCGCTTGGAGATCGGCGCTACTGATCTTCGCCACCGCTTCGCGGATCTTCGGCAGCATCCATTCCTGTGCTTGGACGCGCTTCTCATTGGTGGTCAGCCGCTCATCGGCATGGAGCTCGGGAAGGTTGAGAATCCCGCAGAAGCGTTCCCAATGTGCATTCGACGTGACGCCGATGAAGACCTGCTCTTTGTCCTGCGTCTCGAAGAGGTGGAAGATGCCCCAACCCATACGCACTGACTGGCCGATCTCGGCCATCGGCCGAGAGGGCTGGCCGGTCGCGACCGCGCGTGCCATCCATTGCCCGACCCAGAACACCGTGGTCTCGAAGAGGCCCGAGGTGATGTGCTGGCCGCGACCGGTCTCGGCGCGTTGGTAAAGCGCGGCAAGGATGCCGATCACGCCATAAGTCGCAGCGCCAATATCGATGATCGAAGCGCCGGCGCGCAGCGGTCGACCGGGCGGGCCGGTCATATAGGCGAGGCCGCCCATCATTTGCGCCAGTTCGTCGAGGGAAGGGCGTTTTTCGTAGGGGCCCGGGAGGAAGCCCTTGATCGCCATGTGAATGAGGCGTGGATTCTCGGCCGAGAGCGAGTCGTAATCGAGGCCGAGGCGTTTCAGCGCGCCAGGCGCGTAATTGTCGAGGCAGATATCGGTGCTGCGGACGAGATTGAGGAACACAGCTTTGCCGAGCGGCGCTTTCAGATCGATCGCCACGCTGCGCTTGTTGCGGTTGAAATAGTAATAGCCGGAACCGGCGCCGGGCATCCGCCGCGCCTGATCGCCGCCATCGGGATTTTCGATCTTGATCACATCGGCGCCGAGGTCGGCGAGGATCAGTGATGCCGTCGGGCCCGCGACGATGTGCCCGAGCTCGAGCACGCGCAGGCCGTGAAGGGGAAGGGAGTTGGTTGAATCAGCCATGAAACACAATCACTCGATGTGGCAGAAAAAATCTCGCGGCAGCGTGCGGAACATGCCCGGCCGCGTCAAGTCTAGCGGTTGATCTCGACCAGCAGAACCCAGGCGTCGAGCAGAGCGATGAGATA
>DATMZZ010000335.1:0-5608 GCA_035573175.1 Allostellaceae bacterium | reverse complement strand
GTGCCGACCTGGCCATTGCCGTAGATCGAGACATAAGCCTTCTTGCGATCGGGCGAGAGCACGACCTCATGCGGGAAGTCGGGCAGCTTGATCTCTTCCTGCAGCGCGAAGTTCTTGCCGTCATGGAATTCGACGAAGCCGTCGCGCTTGCAGACGACGATCAGGCCGTTGGTGCCGAGCGAGTGATTGATGTCGCTACCGGGCTGGGTGCGGGTGGCGGGAGGGAGAGTCATGCATTCTCCTTGTTGATAAGTGCGGCGCCGGCGGCGAGCGCGGCGAGCTTGGCCGTGGCGACAGCGTGGTCGAGCGGCGCCATGCCGCAATTGGTCGAGGCTTCCATACGCTCGAGCGGCACGTAAGCAAGCGCGCGCCGCAACGTGGCCGCGACTTCTTCCGGCGTCTCGATGCGGTCGGTCGCGACATCGATCGCGCCGAGCGCGACGCCCTTGTCGCCGAGCAGCTTCAGCAGTTCCAGCGGCACGCGCGAATTGATGCATTCGAGCGAAACCTGATCGAGCGTGCTGTTGGCGAGCGCGGGGAAGATCGCCTCATATTGGCGCCACTCGCTACCGAGCGAATTCTTCCAATCGATATTCGCCTTGATGCCGTAGCCGTAGCAGATATGGACGGCGGTGCGGCAGTTGAGGCCTTGCGCCGCGCGCTCCAGCGCCGTGACACCCCATTCCTTCACCGCGTCGCCATAGACGTTGAAGGCCGGCTCGTCGAATTGGATCACATCGACGCCGATCCCATCGAGCTCGCGCGCCTCTTCGTTCAAGAGCTCGGCGAAGCGCATTGCCATCGCGACGCGATCCGGATAATGCTCGTTGGCGATCGTATCGATGATCGTCATCGGCCCGGGCAGAGTGAATTTCAGCTTGCGCTTGGTATGCGCGCGGGCGAGCGACGCTTCGGTGCGATGAACCGAGGCGCGGCGCTTGAGCGGGCCGGTGACCGTCGGGCATTCGGCGATGTAGCGGTCGGCGCGAATGCCCATGCTGACGCGCTTGCCGAAGTCGATGCCGTCGATCTGCTCCAAAAAGCCGTGGACGAAATGCTGACGCGACATCTCGCCATCGGTGACGACATCGATGCCGGCGTCTTCTTGTTCTTTGAGACAGAGCAAGGTCGCATCGCGTTTCGCGTCGGCGAGCGCATCGCCGCTTTGCGTCCAAGGCGCCCACAGCATTTTCGGCTTCGCCAGCCAGAACGGCTTCGGCAAACTGCCCGCGGTCGATGTCTCGAGCATTGTTCCTCCCGTTTTGAAGGAGGCTAGAGCAAATTCATCGTACCCGTAAATACAGGCGTCATTGCGAGCGAAGCGAAGCAATCCAGAAGCCTCACGTGAAGCTCTGGATTGCTTCGTCGCTGCGCTCTTCGCAATGACGAGGGCGAGGGATTAGCGGCTGAGGCCCGCTTTCGCGAGGTCTTCGAGATAGCGCGCCCAGCGGCTGTCATGCTCGCGGCCAAGCTGATGGAGATAGGTCCAGGAATAAATGCCGGTATCGTGCCCGTCGTCGAAGATGAGGCGCACGGCGTAATTGCCCACCGGCTCGATCCGCGCGATCCCGACCTGCGCCTTGCCGGCGACCGTTTGCCTCTGCCCCGGCCCGTGGCCCTGAACTTCGGCCGAGGGGCTTTCGACGCGCAAATACTCCGCCGGCAGCGCAAAGCTGGTGCCGTCATCATAGGTGATGTGGAGACGTTTCTCGGCGCGTTTCAGCCGCAGCTCGACCGGCCAGCGCGCACTGCCACCGGGATCGGTCACGGTCTGCCGCCTAGACCATGATCGAACCAAGCGGATCGCTTAACGCGATCCGCTTGGTTCGTGAATCATGGTCTAACTTTTTTGATTGGGGGCAAGATTCACGCACGGGATCGAAACCTACGATTTCGATCCCGTGCGATCTTGCCCCAGTGCCGCCTTTTCCTCATCGTCGAGGCTGCGCGCCTCATCGACCAGCATGATCGGGATGCCGTCGCGGATCGGATAGGCGAGGCCGGCTTGCGCGCTGAGCAACTCCTGCCGCGCGCGATCATAGGTGAGCGGGCCCTTGGTCAGCGGGCAGACCAAAATTTCGAGCAGCTTGCGATCGATTTCGCCCGCCGGATCGGCCATGGACATGCTCCTAATTCTTTGCGGCGCCGGTCGGCGTAACGCTCGAGGCGACTGACATTTCCACCAGCGCGGTGAGGATGCCGGCGCGATCGCGCGTCGTCACCGCTTCGAGCAGCGCCTGGCGCTCGCGTGGCGTGAAGGGACACGCCATCGCCAGCGAATTGACGAGATGCTCGATCGGCGCCGAGATGAGGATTTCGGAATCGGCATTGATGCCGTGGCGATCGAAGAACGGCTTCAGCGCCGCGACCATGCGGTCGCGATCGACGTCTTTGTCGTCTTCGACGAGATCGCCGCGCCAGCGCTGCCAATTCGGCGTCACGAGGCGGAAGAGATTGTTGCGCGGCGGCTCTTCGGCGATGTCGAAGCGCGTGACGCCTTTCAGGGTGATAAGGAAGCGGCCGTCCTGCGTCTCGCCGAATTCGACGATCCGGCCGGCGCAGCCGGTCTTGTAGACCGCGGGATCGCCGGCATCGCCGGCACCTTCCTGCGGCTGGATCATGCCGATCATGCGGTCATGCGCCAACGCATAGAGCGTCATCGCGAGGTAGCGCGGCTCGAAGATATTAAGCGGCAGACGGCCGCGCGGCAGCAGCAGCACGCCCGTCAGCGGGAAGATCGGCAGCAGCCGCGGCAGCTCGTCGAAGCGCGGCTCGAAGCTCATGCGATTCGGCCACTCATGAGAAGAGGCCCCTCACGAAAATAGAATCGAGGACAGGCGCTTGCGCGCCTGCACGGTCAGCGGATCGGTGAGCCCGATCGCCTCGAAGAATTTGACGAGCTGCTTGCGTGCCGCCTGCTCGTTCCATTCGCGGTCGCGGCGCACGAGATCGAGAAGCTGATCGATCGCCTGCTCGCGGTCGCCCGAGGCGAAAAGCGCGGAGGCGAGATCGAGCCGCGCCTGATGATCCTTCGGGTCTTTTTCGAGCCGCGCCTGCAGTTCGCCGGTCGCTCCGGCGGCTTTCTCGCCTTCCTGCGCCAGCTCGAGGCTGGTACGCGCGGCGGCGACATCGGCATGGTTGGCATGCTCGGCCGGGATATTGGCGAGAATGTCAGTGGCCTGCTTCAGGTCCTTCTTGTTGATGGCGATCTTGGCGAGACCCGCCATGGCGTCGACGTTGCCGGGATCGTGCTGGACGATCTGCTCGAAGATATTCGCGGCGCGCGGCTCATCGCCGGCGGCAAGCGCTTCCTTGGCGAGCGCCACCGCCTCAGCGATGGGATTGGCGCCGGGCCCTGCAGTCGCCGCAAGCTTGGCCACGAATTGCTTGATCTGGCTTTCGGGGATGGCGCCCTGGAAGGCGTCGACCGGCCGACCGTCGCGGAAGGCGTAGACTGTCGGGATCGACTGGATCCGCATCTGCGCCGCCAGCTCTTTATTCTTGTCGACGTCGATCTTGACCATGCGCACGGCGCCCTTGGCCTCGCGCACCGCCTTTTCCAGCGCCGGGCCGAGCTGTTTGCAGGGACCGCACCATTCCGCCCAGAAATCGACGATGACCGCGACGTCATGCGACGCGTCGATGACGTCGGCCATGAAAGTCTCGGTCGTGCTGCTTTTAATCAGGTTGGGATCAGCTCCGGGAGCTGCGCCGCCGATGATCGCTTCCATGTGCCGTGCTTGTTTTCCTTGGAGACCCCCTAAAAATGGCGGCACCGGGAGGTTTAGGCAAGGGCGGCCACCCGGTTATTGTCGCTCGATTGTCGTCAAACCCACCAACCGACTGTGTTCCGGTAATTGAAAACCAACGCTTAGGCCCCTAATATCCGCCCCCTTGGATGCGGGCGTAGCTCAGGGGTAGAGCACAACCTTGCCAAGGTTGGGGTCGAGGGTTCGAATCCCTTCGCCCGCTCCAGATTTCTCCCCAAAACCTCTTGGTCAGGCGGCCCCGTCGGGCCGGCGGCCGGCTGTCAGCCGCCGCGCAGCCCGGCGCGTTCGAGCCGCGGCAGGACCTCGTCGAGGAAAAACGGCATCTCGTCACGATAATTAAGGAACGCGACCGAGGCGCCGCTCAGCCCGGCCTCGCTCATCCGCACCATTTCTTGGGCGATATCGTCCGGCGTGCCGACGAAGGTGTAGGCGCCGGGAAAGGTGCCCGGATAGATTGGGCCGCCGGCCCGCGCATGCAGATTGGGGTTGTATTCCATGCGCTCGGCCATCGGCATGTCGCTGCCGGCGGTCGCTTGCTTCTGCTTGCGCATGTGATCGAGCGAGGCGAGATCGGCCTTGTCCTTGGCGAAGTAGCGATAAAAATCCTCCGCCTCTTGCCGCGTCTTGCGGCAGACGATCTGCGCCGAGGTGTAGACGTCGATCTTGCGCCCGTAGCGCGCCGCGTAGTCGTGTACGCTTTGCACGATGGAAGATGCGCGATCGAGCGATGAAACGGTGGTGAAGAGCAGATCGGCCGCCTGCGCCGCGAAATCGCGGCCGCGATAGGAGAAGCCGGCCGACATGATCGGCGGGCGCGGCCGCTGCACCGTCAGCGGCGCGGTCGTGAGGCCGCGCAGGTTCTTATAATAAGTGCCGTCCCAATCGAAGGCCGAACCGCCTTCCAACAGCTTCGCATAGACCTTGAACCATTCGAGGCCCTGATCGTAGCGATGCTCGCTGTCGATGGTGACGCCGTGAACGTCGAATTCGTCCTGGTTCCAGCCGCAGACGATATTGAGTCCGGCGCGGCCATGCGTGACGTGATCGATGGTCGCGATCGCCTTCGCGGCAAAGGCCGGCGTCACGACGGAGACATGCACCGTCGCAAACAGCCCGATGCGCTTGGTCATCGCGCCGATCGCGGCGCTATGCGTCAGCGTTTCATAGGAGCGGCCGAGATTGTCCGCCTCGCCGCCGAGGCCGCGCCATTTCGCGACCGGCAGGATGAAATCGAGCCCGGCTTCGTCCGCCAGTTTCGACACCGCGACGATATCGTCCCAATCCGCCGCCCAACGCTCCGGCGCCGTGCTGACCGCGAAGCCGCCATCGCAATTCGCATTGAAGAGGCCAAGCTTGAAGCGATTGGCGCCGTAGATCGGATTCGCCAGCTGTTGCATCGATCTCTCCCGCAAACCGCACCCGCGCCATGATTCTGCGGGGGCTGCGATGTGGTTGCAATGGCGCGCGCTTCCGCAGCCGATTTCCGCTTGTGAGGACCGCACGAAGCGCCCATGAACAAGGGCATGGTTGCTTGGCTTCCCCTGGTCGGCGCCGGCGTCCTCGCCGGGGCGATGAACGCGATGGCCGGGGGCGGGAGCTTTGTGACCTTGCCAAGCTTGATCGCCGCTGGCGTGCCGTCGGTCGCCGCCAATGCATCGAGCACCATCGCGCTCTATCCCGGCGGCGTCACCAGCGCCTGGGTCTATCGCGACGGCTTGCGGCGGGTCTGCGGCGTCCCGCTGCGGCCGACATTGGTCGCGACGCTGTTCGGCGGCTTCGTCGGCGCTTTGCTGCTGCTCTGGACCCCGAGCGCGCTCTTCGACCGGGTGCTGCCCTGG
>DATMZZ010000334.1:0-14388 GCA_035573175.1 Allostellaceae bacterium | reverse complement strand
GGCTGGCAAGCCCGCTAAGGTCGCTATCATCGCTGCTGCGCGAAAACTGGTTATTCTCGCCAATACACTGATCAAGATCGACCAAACCTTCGATCCTGATCATGCTATTGCTTGACAGCCAACACAGTCGCCGGCTTTTGCCGGGGCGTAACGATTAGGCGATTGCCTAATCGCTACGGTTTCACCGGCACGAACTTCGTCGTGATGAGCTGATCGGTCGCGGGTTTGCTCGGCAGCATGCCCATCTCGACATAGGTGTCCTTCAGCACCTCGATCGCTTGTGGATCGAACGCGCCGTCTACCGACATCATCGAGATTTCGTCGTCATAAGTCTTCGAGATCACCGCGGTGCTCATATGCATCGCATCCGAGGAGATCTTGATGGTCTCGTCGCGGTGGCTCTTCATGAAAGCGACCGCGGCGAAGAAGCCTTGGAGGAAGCGCTTGACCGTATCGGGATGATCGGCGACCAGCTCCTTGCGCGCCATCAACACGTGGTTATGGAAATGCGGCACATAGCTTCCCATCGTGGTGACGATCTTCGCCTTGCCCTTCTCCGCGAGCGTCAGCCCGCCTTCGACCGCGCCCATGAAGCCGTCGGTCTCGTGCGTCTCCATCGCCGAGGCGCTCGCTTCGAAGCCGCCAAGCGCGACGGTGCGGATGCCGTCGGGCCCCCAACCTTGCGCGACTGCGAGGCGCTTGATCAGCCATTGCGGGAACGAACCGTTGGTCGCGACGCCGAGCAGCCGCCCCTTCAAGTCGGCGACCTTGTTGATCGATGAATCCGCGGCGACCACGACGCCGAAGTTACTCGGGGCGCCGGCGACAGCCGCGATGCCGATGACCGGCGAACCTTTCGCGCCGAAGACCAGGCCGGTGCCGCCATCGATGCCGATATCGAGGCTGCCCGCAACGAGACCTTGCTGCAGTTTCGCGCCACCGCTCATCGTCGTGATATCGACGTCGACGCCATATTTGGCGAAGAGGCCTTCTTTCACGCCGATATCAAGCGGCACCATGGCCCAGATCACACTGATCGCCTTGCCGGCGCGGATTTTGTCGGCGGCGTGCGCGCCGGTGCCCGCCAGAACGGTGCTGAGCAGGGCGGCGCCAAACGCGAGAGAGCGAGTCGATATCATCATCATAACCTTAGAATTTCACGGGAACGAATTTGGTGGTGAGGATTTGGTCGTCGCGCGGCTTCTCGGTGAGGCGGCCCATATCGATGAAAGATTGCTTCACCAGATCGACAGCCTTCGGATCGAAATGCCCGTCGGTCGAGAAGGCGCCGATTTCGATGTCGTAGACGCGAGCGAGGATCGAGGAGTCGAGATGCATCACTTTTGATGCGATCTCGACGCTCTTAGCCTTGTTCGCGCGCATGAAGGCGATGGTCGCGAACATACCCTTGAGGTAGCGCTCGGCCACGTCGGGGCTTTGTGCGACGAAATCCTTGCGCGCGAAGACGAGAGCGCTGTGATAGTCCTTCGCGTAATCGCCGACATGGACGACAATATGCGCGACGCCTTGCGCCTCGAGCGCAAAACCGGTGGTGTTGCCGGTCATCATGCCGTCGACCTGACGCGTGCGCATGGCCGAGATGCTGGCATCGGGCGAGCCGACTGAGACGCTGCGGATGCCGTCGGCACCCCAGCCTTGCGTCACCGCGAGATGCTTCACCAGCCATTCCGGCAAGCCGCCGGTCGTCGCGCCCGAGAGGGATTTGCCTTTAAGATCGGCGACCTTCTTGATCGGCGAATCGTTCAGCACCACGACGGCGAAATTGGCCGGCGCGTTGAGGAAGACGGCGATCGCAATCACCGGCGCGCCTCGGACGGAGAGCGCGGCGCCCGAACTTCCCGCCATGCCGATGTCGAGACTGCCGGCGGTCAGTGCCTGCTGCATCCGCGCTTCGCCCGTCATGGTCGAGATTTCGACATCGATGCCGTATTTCGCGAAGATGCCCTGGTCGATGCCGACATCAAGCACGGTGTAAACCGGCTGGCTGCCGACAGCCTTTGCCACGCGTACCTTGTCGAGCGCGAGGGCCGGTGCTGCTGCGATCGAGAGCGCGGTTGCGGCAAAGAGAGTCCAGGTAAGAAGTCGTTTCGTCATAAGGCCAACATCCCCCAATAGAGTTTCGCGCTAGGGTTTCACGGGCAGGAATTTCGTGGTGAGGATTTTGTCGTCGGGTGGCGGTTTGTCGAGTATCCCCAAATCGACGAAGGATTGCTTCAGCAGCTTCATCCCTTCCGGGTCGAAGGTACCGTCATCCGACAGCATCGAGACCTCGGCATCGTAGGTACGGCTGACGACGCTCGCGCTTTGGTGGAGAACCTTCATCGATATTTCGTCGGACGGTTCCTTGTTGTGCTTCACATAAGCGACCGTGGCGAAAAATCCCTTGAGGAAGCGGTCGACCAGATCGGGATGCTCGGCGATGAAATCGGTGCGTGTCGAGATCGTCTGGGTGATGAAGCGCGGCGCGTAATGCTCCATGTTGGTGATGATGCGGCCGCGCTTGCTTTCTTCGAGCGCCAGTCCGACCTCGGTCGCGCCCATGAAGCCGTCGACCGCATGAGTCTTGGTAGCGGCAAAGGTCGCCTCGAAGCCGCCGGTCGCCGTCGTGCGGATGCCGTTGACGCCCCAGCCCTCCACCGTCGACAGCCGCTTGATCAGCCATTCCGGCAGCGAGCCCGCCGTTGCCGTGGCGAGGAGCTTGCCCTTCAGATCGGCGACCGTCTTGATCGGCGAATCGGCGATCACGTTGACCGAGAAATTGCGCGGTGCGCCGGCATAGGCGGCGACCGCGATGGCCGGCGAGCCGCGCATCGACACCGGCATCGAGGTGCTGCTGTTGAGGCCGATATCGATGCTCTTGGCGACCAGCGCCTGCTGGAACTTCGCTTCGCCGGGCAACACGGAGATTTCGACGTCGAGGCCGTATTTGGCGAAGATGCCTTGTTCGACGCCGATATCGAGGACCGAATAGACCCAGAGCACATTGATGGCCTTGCCGACATGAAGCTTGTCGGCAGCATGGGCGGACGGCCCGAGCAGCAACGCGGCGATTGAAGTTAAAACGAATAAGCGAGATAGACGCATTCGACGTTCTTGTCCTTTCTCTTTCCCGGCGAAAGCCGGGATCCATTGCTCGGCCGCACGATGTGGAATAGTGGGCCCCGGCCCCTGAGCCTGACGAAGGGCGCAGGGCCGTAGGTGATTGCGCTTTGCGCAATCACCTACGGCTTTACGGGCACGAATTTGGTGGTGAGGATTTTGTCGTCGGGCGGTTCTTTGTCGAGGATGCCCATCTCGATGAAGGAAGCCTTCAGCACTTTCATGGATTCGGCATCGAAAGTGCCGTCATCCGACAGCATCGATTTCTCCGCGTCATAGGTCTTGTCCATGACCGTCGGGCTTTGATGCAGCACCCGCGTGGCGATCGCGACGCTCTCGGGTTTGTGCGATTTCACATAAGCAACCGACGCGAAAAGCCCCTTCAGGAAACGATCGACGAGGTCGGGATGTTCGGCGACGAAATCGGTGCGGGTCGTAACGACCTGCGTGATGAGCCGCGGAACATATTGCTCCATGTTGGTGAGGGGCTTGCCGCGACCTTCTTCCTGAAGCTGCAGCCCGGCCTCGGTCGCGCCCATGAAGCCGTCGACGGCGTGGGTCAGGGTGGCAGAGAGGCTCGCCTCGAAACCGCCGGTGGTGGTGGTCTTGATGCCGTCGACGCCCCAGCCTTGCGAGATCGACAGGCGCTTGATCAGCCATTGCGGCACCGAGCCGCTGGTCGCGGTCGCCAGGACTTTACCTTTGAGATCCGCGACGGTTTTGATCGGCGAATCCGCGGCGATGATGACCGAGAAGTTACGCGGCGCGCCGGCATACGCGGCGACCGCGATCGCGGGCGAACCCTTCATCGACAGCGGCATCGACGTACCGCCGGCAAGACCGATATCGATGCTCTTGGCGATCAGCGCTTGTTGGAATTTCGCATCGCCCGGCAAGACCGAGACTTCGAGATCGAGATTGTATTTGGCGAAGATGCCCTTTTCGATGCCGACATCGACGACCGTATAGATCCAGAGGACATTGATGGCCTTGCCGACATGCAGCTTGTCGGCGGCCTGCGCCGGCGGCACAGCGATTTGCGATGCGAGGAGTAGCGCGGCGATCGGAGTCAGAGCGAATAGGCGAGATAGGCGCATTTCAACGTCCTTAATGTTTTACCCGTCCCGGCGAAAGCCGGGACCCATTCTTCAGCATCGTGCTGTTGAGAAATGGGCCCCGGCCTGCGCCGGGCCGTAGGTGATTGCACTTTGCGCAATCACCTACGGCTTCACGGGAACGAACTTCGTGGTGAAGAGCTGATCATTCGGCGGCTTGTGGTCGAGGATGCCCATGCCGACGAAGGAATCCTTGATCACCTCGACGGCGGCCGGATCGAAATGCCCGTCATCCTCGAACATCGAGATCTCGTAATCATAGGTGCGGTCCATCACCGCCTTGGTTTGGTGCAACACCTGCATCGCGATCTCGGTGGTCTTCGCCTTGTTCGCCTTCTCGAAAGCGATTGTCGCGAAGAAACCTTTGAGGAAGCGCGTCACCACATCGGGCTTGTCGGCGATCAGGTCTTTGCGCGCATAGATCACATGAGTGATGAATTTCGGCGCGTATTTCTCCATGCCGACCAGGACCTTGCCTTCGCCCTTCTCTTCGAGCCCATAGCCCGCCTCGATCGCCGCCATGATGCCATCGATCTGGCCGGTCCTAAGCGCCGCCAGCGACGGTGTGAAGCCGCCGAGCGCCACCGTCGTCACCCCGTCCTTGCCCCAGCCTTCCTGCACGCCGATGCGATGAGCGAGCCAATCGGTGAGCGAACCGGCGGTCGTGACTGCGAGCTTTTTGCCTTTGAGATCGGCGACCTTCTTGATCGGCGAATTGGCGCCGATCACGACGGCGATATTGCGCGGCTCGGCGGCGAAGGCGGCCACCGCGTAGACCGGCGCGCCCTTGGCAACGAAGGCCATGGACGGGCCGCTGCCGAGGCCGAAATCGATGCTCTTGGCGGCAAGCGCCTGCTGCACCTTGGCGTCGCCGCCCAGGGCCGTGATCTCCACATCGATTCCGTATTTGGCGAAGATGCCCTGCTGCTTGCCGACATCGAGCACAACGAAGGTCCAGGCGACATCCGCCGATTTCGCGACGGTGACCTTATCCGCCGGCTTATCTGCTGCTTGGGCACCGCTCAGCCCATAAGCCACCATCAGCGCGGCTGCCAGACCGAGCCGCGACACCACCCTGTTAAACCTTGTCATTGCTTTTCACTCCCGAAATTGGCGCAGAGGCTATTCTTGTTTTTCGCGGGCGAGAATAAATGAGGTATCCCGCGCTGTCGATGCTGCTCGCGGGTCTAAAGCGGCAGGGGGAAGATGGGGAAGATGAAACATATTTTAGGGGCGCCGGATGCTGCGTGCTGCTCGCATTGCCCATTGCAGCGCAGCAAAGCCGCATCGATCCGTGCGCACTGGTGACGGCGGCCGAAAGGCCCCGCCCCGACGAAAGTCGGGGCCCATTCATCTATCGGGAGATTGCACTCATAGGCCCCGGCTCCTGGGCTTGACGAAGGGCGCCGGGCCGTAGGGATTGCTCGCGCAATCCCTACGGCTTCACCGGCAGGAATTGCTTGGTGAAGAGCTGATCGTCGGCCGGCTTCGAAGCGAGGATGTGCATGCCGACGAAAGAAGTCTTCAGCACCTCGATCGCTTCCGGATCGAACTGCCCGTCATGCGAGAACATCGATATCTCGTAATCATAGGTCTTGCTGGCGACGGTCGGGCTCATATGGAGGACGCGCTCGGCGATTTCCGAGGTCTTCGCCTTGTTCTTCCGCATGAAATCGACCGAGGCGAAGAACCCCTTGAGGAAGCGGTTGACGAGATCGGGCTTGGTCGCGACCAGCTCTTTGCGCGCCAGGATCACATGGGTGTGGAATTTCGGCGCGAATTTTTCCATGCCGCTGACGATGCGGCCCTTGTTCAGCTCTTCGAGCTGAAAGCCTTTCTCCATCGCGACCATGAACCCGTCGATCTGATGCGTATGCGCCGCCGACAACATGCCTTCGAAAGCGCCGAGCGCGATAGTGTGGATGCCGTCCTGGCCCCAGCCTTGCTGGATCGCGATCTGCTTGGCGAGCCAGTCGGTGAGCGAGCCGACCGTGGTGACGGCGATCAGCTTGCCCTTGAGATCGGCGACATTCTTGATCGGCGAGTCCGGGACGGTACTGACAGAGACATTGCGCGGTGCGCCGTCAAAGGCGGCGACGGCGATGACCGGCGAGCCTTTGACGGCGAAAGCCATCGACGGGCCGCTGCCGAGGCCGATATCGACCGCGCCCGAGGTCAGGGCCTGTTGCAGCTTCGCGTCGCCGGCAAGGGCGCTCACATCGACGTCGAGATTGTATTTGGCGAAGATGCCTTCCTCGACGCCGACATTCAGTGAGGTGAACTCCCAGGAGAGGTCGACCGATTTCGCAACGCGTAGCTTATCCGCGGCATGTGCGCCGCCGGCGAAGACGAGCAGCGCGGCTGCTGAGATCAACGTAAGGGCTCGAGCTAGTACCATTTTAATTTCCCTGTTCCGGCCCTTCGACAAGCTCAGGGGCCGGAACTCATTTTTCTATCTCGTGCTGTTGAAGGATGGGCCCCCGCTCCTGAGCTTGACGAAGGACGCGGGGGCGTAACGATCGGCTTTCAGCCGATTGTTACGGCTTTACCGGCAGAAACTTTGTCGTGAAGAGCTGATCGTCGCTCGGCTTGCTTGGAAGCATCTTCATGTCGACCAGCGAGTCCTTGATCACCGCGACAGCCGCCGGATCGAAATGCCCATCGTCCTCGAGCATCGAGATCTCGTAATCATAGGTCTTGCTCGCGACCTGCGGGCTTTCCTTCAGGACCTCTTCGGCGACCTTCGAGGTCTCGTCCTTGTGCGCTTTCATATAGGCGACCGAGGCGAAGAAGCCTTTTAGGAAGCGGTTCACCACATCGGGCTTTTCTGCGACCAGCGCCTTGCGCGCGAAGATGACATGGGTGTGGAATTTCGGCGCATACTTTTCCATGCCGACGAGGATTTTGCCTTCGCCGCGCTCTTCGACGAGATAGCCGGCTTCGGTCGCGGCCATGATGCCGTCGACCTGGCCGGTCCTCAGCGCCGGCAGCGATGTGTCGAAGCTGCCCAGCGCGGCGATGCGGACGCCGTCCGTGCCCCAGCCTTCTTTCACCGAGAGGCGATGCACCAGCCAGTCGGTGAGCGAACCGGCGGTCGTCACCGAGACCAGCTTGCCTTTCAAATCGGCGACGGTCTTGATCGACGAGTGGGCGCCGACGATGACCGAAATGTTGCGCGGCTCGCCGGCGAAAGCGGCAACGGCGATGACCGGCGAGCCTTTGACGGCAAAGGCCATCGACGGGCCGCTGCCGAGACCGAAATCGACGCTGTCGGAGGTGAGGGCCTGCTGCAGCTTGGCGTCGCCGCCCAGCCCGCTGATCTCGACCTCGAGCCCGTATTTTTCCCAGATGCCATGAGCGGCGCCGACATTCAGCGGGATGAAGGACCAGGCGGTGTTGACCGACTTTGCGGCCCGCACCTTGTCGAGGGCGAAGGCCGGCGTGTGTGCGACGGCGAGTAAG
Source organism: Allostellaceae bacterium (assembly GCA_035573175.1). GTDB lineage: Bacteria > Pseudomonadota > Alphaproteobacteria > ATCC43930 > CGMCC-115725 > CAIKMD01. The sequence continues at coordinate 6,691 of DATMZZ010000334.1, read as the reverse complement.
GCGACGGCGGAGGTCAGAGCGAGTAGGCGAGATAGGCGCATTTCAAAAGTCCTCTATTCTCGTCCCGGCGAAAACCGGGATCTTTTGTTCAACAGCACGATGCGGAGCGATGGGCCCCCGCCTGCGCGGGGGCGTAACGATCGGCTAAGGCCGATCGTTACGGCTTCACCGGTAGGAATTGCGTTGTGTAGAGCTTGTCGTCGGGGATTTTCTGAGGCGCGAGGCCCATCGCAACGAAGCTCTGCTGCAAAGCATCGATCGCTTGCGGGTCGAAATGACCGTCATCTTCGAACATCGAGATTTCGTAATCCCAGGTGCGGTTCATCACCGCCGGGCTTTGATGCAATACCTTGGTCGCGATCTCGGTGGTCTTTTCCTTGTTTGCTTTCATGAAGGCGATCGAGCCGAAGACGCCTTTGAGGAAGCGCGAGACGAGATCGGGATTGCTCTTCACCAGCTCCGTGCGCGCGAAGACGACATGGGTGTGGAATTTCGGCGCGACCTTCTCGAGCCCGGTCAGCACCTTCGCCTCGCCTTTTTCTTCGAGCAGATAGCCGGCTTCGAGCGCGCCGACCATGGCGTCGACCTGCTTCACTCTGAGCGCGGCGAGGCTGGCATCGAACGTGCCGAGTTCGACCATCGGAATGCCCTCATCGCCCCAGCCCTGCTGGCGCGAAAGCTGCTGCACCAGCCATTCGGTGAGCGACCCCTTGGTGGTCGCCCCATCTTCTTGCCTTTGAGATCGGCGACCGTTTTGATCGGGCTGTCCTTTCCGACGATGATCGCAAGGTTGCGCGGCTCGCCGGCAAAAGCCGCGACCGCGATCGCCTGACCGCCTTTCGCCGCCAGCGCCATCGACGGGCCGCTGCCGAGACCGAAATCGACCGCGCCCGAGGCCAGCGCCTGCTGCAGCCGCGCATCGCCCGCCATATCGGCGGTGTCCACATCAAGTCCGTATTTCGCGAAGATGCCTTGCTCGATGCCGACATTGAGCAAGGTGAAGGTCCAGGCGACGCCCGCGGCCTTCGCGGCGTGGACCTTATCGGCGGCGCGCGCAGCCGGTGTTAGCGCCAGCGCGGCGATGATGATGCCGCCGACGAGCGGCGACAGACGATAGCGCATGGAAATTCCTCCCTTGCCGCAAAATACGGGATGCGACGCGGTGTGTCGATTGGATAGCCGCCCCTCTACACATACCCCGGCCCCGATGAAGGGCGCCGGGGCGTAGCGATTGAGCTTTGCCGGATCGCTACGGCTTAACCGGCAGGAAGCGGGTGGTGAAAAGCTGATCGTTGGTGGGCTTCTTGTCGAGGATGCCCATGTCGATGAAAGAGTCCTTGATGATCTCGATGGCTTTCGGATCGAAATGCCCGTCATCGATCAGGATCGAGGCCTCGTGATCGTAGATCTCGTTGAACACTTTCTCCGATTCGTTCAGCAGCGGCGCCATGAAGGCGGCGGTCTCGGCCTTGTGCGTCTTCACATAGCGCACCGAGGCGAAGAAGCCCTTGAGGAAGCGGTCGACCGCATCGGGCTTGCTCGCGACGAGGTCTTTGCGCGCGAAGAGCACATGCGTCACGAAATCGGGCACGAAGGTCTCGGCGCCGGCGATGACGCGCACCTTGCCTTTATCGGCGGTGATATAGGCGTTCTCGGTCCCGGTCATCATCGCATCGACCTGATGCGTGAAGAGCGCGCCGTTCATCGCCGCGCCGGCGCCCAGCGCGACGGTCTTGATCCCGTCGGGGCCCCAGCCCTCATGTACGCTCAAGCGCTTCACCAGCCATTCGGTCAGCGAGCCCTTGGTGCTGACGGCGACAGCCTTGCCCTTGAGATCCTGCGTCGTCTTGATCGGCGATTCCGTCGTCGTCGCGACGCAGATCGTGCCCGGCGGGCCGGCGAAAGCCGCAATGGCGATGGTCGGCGCGCCTTTGAGCTCGAAGGCCATGGCCGGGCCGCTGCCGGTGCCGATATCGATCGAGTCCGAGGCGAAAGCCTGCTGCAGCTTGGCGTCGCCGGTGAAAGAGGTGATCTCGAGCTCGATATTGTTCTTGGCGAAGAAGCCGCGATCGACGCCGAGTTCCAGCACCGACATCGGGAACGAGACCTGCACCGCCTTGCCGACGCGGATCTTATCGGCGGCGAGCGCCGTGCCGCCGGTCACAAGCAGCGCTGCCAATGTTGTGGCGAATACGCGTCCCCATACGTCATTGCGAGGAGCGCGACTGCGCGACGAAGCAATCCAGGATTTCACGTGTCGTTCTGGATTGCTTCGCTGACAACTCCGTTCACGCGCTCTTCGCGCGTGAACCCGGAGGGGCCAATCGCAAAGAGCGATTGGCCGGGTTGTCCGCAATGACGCCATTTCTTCTTTCTCCCCCACTTACGGCCGCACCGGCAGGAATTGCCGCGTCAGCATCTGCTCGTCCTTCGGCTTCTCGGGCAGCGTGCCGAGGTCGACATAGGATTGCTTGATCAGCTCGAGGCCCTGCGCATCGAACTGCCCGTCGAGCACCATCATCGGCATCTGGTTGTCGTAGGTTTTCTCCAGCACCGCCGGGCTCTCATGAAGGACCGGCTGCACGATCGCGAGCGATTCCTTCTTGTGGTCCTTGATCCAGTGCAGCGAGCCGAAGAAGCCTTGCAGGAAACGCTTCACCTTGTCGGGGTTGCTCGCCACCAGATCCTTGCGCGCGAAGATCACATGCGTGACGAAATGCGGCACGTATTTATCCATGCTGACGATGACGCGGCCTTCATGCCGCTCTTCGAGCTGGTAGCCGTTCTCCATCGCGCCCATCAGCCCGTCGACTTGGCCGGCGCGCATCGCCGCGGTCTGCTGCACGGCGTCGCCGATCGCGACGCGGCGGATGGCATCGGGCCCCCAGCCTTCGGCCGTGCCGATGCGCTTTGTCAGCCATTCGGTGAGCGAACCGGTGGTGCTGATCGCCATGAGCTTGCCTTTGAGATCGGCGACAGTCTTGATCGGCGAATTGGCGCCGACGGTGACGCCGATATTGCGCGGCTCGTTGGCAAAGGCGGCGACGGCGATGATCGGCGCACCCTTCACGGCAAAGGCCATCGACGGGCCGCTGCCGAGGCCGAATTCGAGGCTGTTCGAGAGCAGCCCTTGCTGCAGCTTCGCATCGCCGGAGAAGGCGGCGATCTCCAGATCGATGCCGTATTTGGCGAAGATGCCCTCATGCAATCCGACATCGAGCGGCGTGAACGTCCAGGCCGTGCCGACCGATTTGCCGACACGGACTTTGTCCGCGGCATGGACGCTGCCGCTCATCGCAAGTAGCGCTGCAAATATTAAGGCGAATACGCCTCCTACGTCATTGCGAGGAGCACAGCGACGAAGCAATCCAGGCTTCACGTGAACAACCCCGCCAACCGCTCTTCGCGGTTGGCCCCTCTGGGTTCACGCGCGAAGAGCGCGTGAACGGGTTGTTCTGGATTGCTTCGCTCCTGAGCGTTTGCCGAAGGGGCTCGCAATGACGTGTTTATTCTACCATTCGGCCTGTTCATGGCTTCACCGGCAGAAATTGCCGCGTCAACATCTGATCGTCGCTCGGCGTCTTATCGAGCAGCTTGAGATCGACGTAGGATTGCTTGATCAGCTCGAGGCCTTGGGGATCGAACTGGCCGTCGAGCGTCAGCATTGGCATCTGAAGATCGTAGGTCTTGCTCGCCACCGCCGCAGACTCGTGCAGCAGCGGTGCGGTGATGGCGGTGCTCTCGTTCTTATGCGCCTTCATCCACGCAATCGTGGCGAAGAAGCCTTTCAGGAAGTTCGCGATCGCGGTCGGGTTGCTGGCGACGAGCTGCTTGCGGGCGAAGACCACGTGGGTGACGAAATGCGGCACATACGAATCCATCGCCACCAGTACGCGGCCATTGCCTGTTTCCTCCATGCGATAGCCGGTCTCGGTGCCGCCCATAAAGGCGTCGACCTGATGCGCCTTGATCGCGGAGGCTTGCTGCGCCGTGTCGCCGATCGCCACCAGCTTCATCCCGTCCGGTCCCCAGCCCTCATGCGCGCTCAAGCGCTTCGACAGCCATTCGGTGAGCGAGCCGGCGGTGCTGATCGCCATGAGCTTGCCTTTGAGATCGGCGACTTTCTTGATCGGCGAATCCCCGGCGACGACGACGCCGATATTGCGCGGCGCGCCGGCGAAAGCGGCGACGGCGATGACCGGCGCGCCTTTGACGACGAAGGCCATCGACGGGCCGCTGCCGAGGCCGAGATCCATGCTCTCGGAGGCAAGCGCCTGCTGGAGCTTGGCATCGCCGCCGAAATTGGCGACCTCCAGATCGACGCCGTATTTCGTGAAGATTCCCTCATGCAAGCCGACATCGAGCGGCATGAAGGTCCAGGCGGTGCCGACGGACTTGCCGACGCGAAGCTTGTCGGCGGCATGGCTCGGCGCGGCAAGCGCGGTCAGGCCGACGAGAAAAGCAGCTGCGGAGAAGGAGAAGAGGTGGCGCGCGCTCATGACTTCACCGGAATGAATTTGGTGACGAGGATGTCGTCGGTTGCGGGCTTCTTGTCGAGGATGCCCATATCGACGAAGGAATTCTTCAACGCCTCGATCGCTTGCGGATCGAACTGTCCATCGCTTTCGAGCCATGGCGCGAGCTCGTCATAGATGCGATTCATGATATCGGGCGTGTTGTGCAGCTCGCGTACCGCGAGCTTCGTCGTCTCGTCCTTATGCGTCTTCATATAGGCGATTCCTGCGAAGAAGCCTTTGAGGAAACGGGTTACCAGATCGGGATTGTTCTCGATGATGGCGTTGCGTGCGAAGATCACATGCGCGTGGAAATGCGGCGCGAATTGCGCGAGGCTGAAGGCGACATGGCCTTCGCTGTTTTTCTCGAGGAGATAGCCGACCTCGGGCGGGCCGGTCATCGCGTCGGCTTGATGCGTCTTGATCGCGGCAACATTGGCGGCGATCGAGCCTTGGCCCGCGGTACGGATGCCGTCTTTGCCCCAGCCTTGCTGGATCGCCATCTGCCACACCAGCCATTCGCTGACCGAGCCGACGCCCGGCATGACGACGAGCTTGCCCTTGAGATCGGCGGGGCCTTTCACTGGCGAATCCGCGGCGACGATGATCGTCACTGTCTTCGGCTGGCCCGCGAAAGCGGCGACGGCGTGAACCGGCGAGCCTTTGGCGGCGAAAGCCATCGCCGCGCCGCTGCCCAGGCCGAAATCGATGCTGCCGGCGGTCAGCGCCTGCTGCAGCTTTGCATCGCTGCCGTTATTCGTGATGTCGAGATCGATGCCGTATTTCTGCCAGATGCCTTGCTCCTGGCCGATTTGCAGCGGCAGGAAGGCCCAGAGCGCGACGGCGGTGCCGGCATGCACTTTATCGAGCGCTTCGGCACGCGGCGCGATGCTTGCCAGCAGAGCGGCCGCAATAAAAGATAGAGCGAGCGCCCGAGCTCGTCGCATTCTTGTCCTCCCTGCCCACGAAAATACGCGAAGCAGCGCGGCGTGTCGATTCAACAGAGCGCTTTAGAGAAGAAGTTATCGCCGTCCCGGCTTGCGCCGGGACGACGGAATGGTGACGGAATTAGTTTGAAGCCAGGTTACGGTGTAACCGGCACGAATTTGGTCGTCATGAACTGATCGTCGCTCGGCTCTTTATCGAGCATGCCGAGTTGAACCCAGGACGCCTTGATCAGCTTGATCGCTTGCGGATCGAAATGACCATCGTCGATCAGCATGCCGACCTGCGCGTCATAGGTGCGATCGGCGATCGAGGGCTCGGAATGAAGGACGCGGACCGCGGCTTCCGATGTCGTCTTCTTGTCGGTCTTCATCACTTTGACCGCGGCGAAGAAGCCCTTGAGGAAGCGCTCGAGTACGTCGGGCTTCTCGGTGATCAATTGCTTGCGCGCGAAAAGGATATGCGCGTGGAAATGCGGCGCGTATTTCGCGAGACGAACCGCGATGCGGCCCTCATGCCGGTCTTCGAGGGTGAAGCCGACTTCCATCGGTCCGACCATGCCATCGATCTGGCCGGTGCGCAGCGCAGCGAGATTGGCCTGCACCGAGCCTTGCGAGACCGGACGCACACCATCCTGGCCGAGCCCCTCGGCGATGGCCATACGCCGCAGCAGCCATTCGCTAACCGAGCCGAGGCTCGGCATCGCGACCAGCTTGCCCTTGAAATCGGTGGGCTTCTGGATCGGCGAATCCGCGCGCACCATGATGACGACGCTGCGCGGTTCCTCGGCGAAAGCGGCGACAGTCAGCACCGGCGAACCTTTGACCGATGCCATCATGTCGGAGCCGGCGCTGAGGCCGATATCGATGCTGTCGGAGGCGAGCGCTTGCTGCAGCTTGGCGCCGCTGCCGAGATCGCTGATCTCGACCTCGATGCCGTATTTCGCGAAGAGGCCTTTCTCCATGCCGATATCGAGCGGCAGGAACGCCCAGAGCGAGCCGATCGATTTGCCGGCGCGGACTTTGTCGGCGGCGTGAGCGCTGCCAATGCTGATGAGCATCGCGCAAAACAATGCGACGACCATCATGCCGTCATTGCGAGGAGCGTAGCGACGAAGCAATCCAGAATTGCGCCGCTGCCCTGGATTGCTTCGCGCTTTCAGCGCTCGCAATGACGATGTTTCGACGTTCATCAGTTAGTCCTCACGGCTTCACGGGCAAGAAACGCGTGGT
>DATMZZ010000333.1:0-6556 GCA_035573175.1 Allostellaceae bacterium | reverse complement strand
CGCTGTGGAGGATCTGCCAATCATGGCCGCCAAGTACGGCGCCTTTGACAGCCTTCGTCGAGAACGCGCCGCCGGTTTGCGCCGGCACCTCGAAAGTGCCGCCGGTGAGCGTCTGAATGCGGCGGATGCCCTTGCCCATATCGCCCACGACCTCGAAGGGCGTGCAATCGACGCGCAAACTCATGGCGAGACGCAAGACGGGATCGTTCGACGACACGCTCATCGACCCCCGCGCCTCCCTCGCGAATTATCGATTGTGATCTATTTCGATCCTGATCTAGAATTTATGTGGCGTCAACGCTCGGGTTTTTGGCTGATCCGATGGATATTCGCGTCCAACCTTCCGCGCTCGAGGAGCTCGTTACAGCTCGACCGAGTTCGCCCGGCTTGCGCGAGCGGAACAAGGCTGAGAAGCTGCAGCGCATCCGCAAGGCGGCGCGCGCGCTTTTCGTCAAGCGCGGCTATGACAACACGACGATGCGCGAGATCGCCAAACGCGCCGAGGTCGGCTTCGGCACGCTCTTCACCTACGCTTCCGACAAGCGCGATCTGCTGTTCCTGATCTTCAACGACGAGCTCGACGATGTCGTCGACAGCGCTTTCGTGCGGGCGGCCAAGGAACAGGTGTTCCTCGACCAGCTCGTCGCCTATTTCAGCGGCTTCTACATCTTCTTCGCGCCGCAGCCGGACCTATCGCGGGTCGTACTGCGCGAGATGACGCTTTATCTGAAAGGCCGCCAGGCCGAGCAGTTCCAGGCGAGCTGCGGCCGCATGACGGAACACCTCGCCTCGTTCGTGGCACAAGCGCGCGACGCAAAGCGGCTCGGTACGCGCGAAGATCCGCAGCTCGTTGCACAAGCGCTGCTCTCGACGTTTGCTTCGGAAATCCGCCGCTGGATCGCCATCGACGATCCTGCTTTGAAGCAAGGTCTCGCCCGGCTGCGCCGGATGCTCGCGCTGCACGTGACCGGGCTGGCGCCGCGACCAAGTGCGTTAAGTAAGAAGAGCCGCGTTAGGTAAGAGGAGGAAGGCATGAGACACAGCACCAATCGCATCCTGACCACACATGCGGGCAGCTTGCCCCGCCCCGATGCGCTGCGCGAAGCCTGGGCCAAGCCCGGCGCGAGCCCGGCCGAGATCGATGCGCTGCTCAAAACCGCCGTCGCCGACGTGGTGAAAGCGCAGCAAGCGGCGGCGGTCGATATCCCGAATGACGGCGAGTTCGGCAAGCCGATGCGTGCTGCCGCCGATCTCGCCGCCTGGGGCACCTACATCTTTGGCCGCCTCTCCGGCTTCGGCCAAACCCCAGCCGGCGCCGCGGCGCCAGATCGCGCCAAGCCCGGCCAGCCAATGCGCATCGTCGGCGAGCGCTGGGAGCAGCGCGAATTTGCCGATTTCTATGCAGCCAATTTCTATGCGGCGGGCGCGGGCGTGCCGAGCGTCGCCTCGCGTCCCGCCTGCATCGGCCCCATCGCCTATAGCGGCGAGGCGGCGGTGAAGCGCGACCTCGCCGATCTCAAAGCTGCCGCCGACGCCGCCGGAATCAAGGAGGCTTTCGTCACTTCGATCGCCGTCGGCAGCCTCGAGATGTTCTGCCGCGGCCAGGATGCGCATTACAAGCGCGCCGAGGATTTCCTCGACGCCATCGCCAAGGCGCTGGCGGTCGAATATCGCGCGATCGTCGATGCCGGCTTCCTCTTACAGCTCGACGATCCGGGCTTGCCCGATACCTGGGACATGCTCGATCCGCATCCGACGCTCGAGCAATATAAGAGCTACGCGCTCTTACGCATCGAAGCCCTCAACCAGGCCCTCGCCGGCATTCCCGAGGATCGCGTGCGCTATCACATCTGCTGGGGCAGCTGGCACGGGCCGCATACCGCCGACCTGCCGCTCAAGGACATCGCCGATGTCATGCTCCGCGTCAAAGCGCAGGCTTTCTCGGTCGAGGCCGGCAATGTCCGGCACGAGCACGAATACAAACTCTGGCGCGATGCAAAGCTGCCGGACGGCAAGATCCTGATCCCCGGCGTCGTCAGCCACGCGACCAACGTCGTCGAGCATCCCGAGCTGGTCGCCGACCGTATCCTCAACTATGCGCGCGTCGTCGGCCGCGAGAATGTGATCGCCGGCACGGATTGCGGCCTCGGCGGCCGCGTCCATCCGCAGATCGCCTGGGCGAAGCTCAAAGCCCTGGCCGACGGCGCACGCCTCGCCAGCCAGGAGCTTTGGCGCTAGCCCCTGCCTAGAGCACGATTTTAGACCATGATTCGCGGCCGAGGCGGAATCGATTTTCGACTCCGCCTCGGTCGATCATGGTCTAAGGCAGGAATTTGTTGGTGTAGAGCTTCTCGATATCGGGTTTGTGATTGAGGATCTTCAGTTCCAGGAAAGAATCGATGACGTGCTGCATCATCGCCGGCTCGTGCTTGCCACTGCTGGTCAGCTCGGGCATCAGGTAATCGTATTCCTTTTCCTCGTCCTCCTGACTGAGGTTGGTGACGGGACGCGCGATGGCGATCGTTTCGGCTTTGTGGCTGCGCATATAGGCCACCGCCTCGAACCATGCCTTGATGAAGCGGCGGAGCGCATCGGGATTGGACTTGATCAGCGCATCGTTCGCCGACATCTCATGCATGATGAAGTCGCTGGCGAAGTCCGACGCGATGGCGATCACGCGCGCGACTTTCTGCTTTTCCAGCACCACGGCGGTCATGAGATTGGCGACATCGGCGTCGACCTGATGCGTCTTCATCGCCGCCGCCCCCGCGCCGGCACCTGAGCTGATCGCCACGAGCTTCACGTCCTCGGGCTTCCAGCCTTGCGAGCGCGCGAGCTCGAGCGCCGCCCATTGCGTGATCGAGCCGATCGTGGCAATGCCGATCGACTTGCCTTTCAGCTCCTTGATCGACTTGATCGGCGAATCATACGGCACCATGATCGCCAGCTCCTTGACCGGCCGGGCGATGATCGCGACTCCCTTCGCCGGCATGCCCTTGGCGATCGCGGCGAACTCGGTCGGGCTGCCGAGCGTGATATCGACCGAGCCGGAGGTCATGCCCATATTCATCTTCGACGCGCCTTCGAAAGAGATGATCTCGACGTCGATCCCCTCTTTCTTCAGCATGCCCTGCGACTTGGCCACCTCCAGAGGCACATAGGCAAAGGCGAAACCCGGCGACCGGCCGATACGCAGATGATCAGCGGCTTGCGCGCTGGTCGCGAAGCCGAGAGCCGCGACAGCGGCCAAAAGTACATTCCCTGTTTTCATCATTCTCTTCCTCATTTTACTCCCACAATTTCCGGCTTGCTGACCGGTATGTCTGGCCGGCCTTCGAGACCGCGCCGTGATTGCTCCGAATTCGGTCCGTCGGGCGGCGGCATCGTAAACGCTTCTTGCACGCTGGTGTAATCAAGATAGCCGAGCCGCGCGAGCGGGCGCACCTGGGTGATGTCGATGCGCCCATCGCTCAGCACCTCGTCGCGGATATGGATACCGACGACGCGACCGATGATGAGGTTGTGTGCGTGATCGGGCAGCCGCCCCGGCACCACCATCGACGAGAACAGCTTGCATTCCATCTGCACCGGCGAGGCGGCGACGCGCTTAGGCTTCACCAGCATCGAGGGCAGCATCTCGAGCCCGGCCACCACCGCTTCGTCCACCTCGGACGGCACGACGGCGGAGGTCGCGTTGACCGCGTCCTTCAATTCATAGGTCGCCATATTGACGACGAATTCGCTCGTCGCGTTGACGTTGCGCGCCGTGTCGGTCCCCGCCCGGGCCGAGACCACGATCATCGGCGGATCGAAGGACAGGTTGGTGAATTGGCTGAACGGCGCGAGATTGGGCACGCCATCGATGCTCAGCGACGAGATCCAGGCGATCGGACGCGGCACGCAGATCGATTTGAACGGGTTGAAGCGCAACCCGTGATTGTTCTTGTCGGGTTCGTAGAACATTTTTCCCCTCGCTAGGCCGCCGACGGCAGGAATTTCTCGGTATAGAGCTTCGTCATATCCGGCTCTTTCTCGACGATCTTCAGCTCGACATAGGAGCGCGCCAGCGCGGCCAAGCCCTTCGAATCGAATCGGCCGGTGAGCGACAGCAGCGGCACGACGAGATCGTAATTCTTCGCCTGCACCGCGGGCGACAGCTTGGTAATCGGCATGACGATACGGTTCGTCTCATCCTTATTCTTGTGCATGAAGGCCACCGCCTCGAACCAGGCGGCGCAGAAGGCTTTCACCGCCTCGGGATAGTCGGCCGCCGCTTTTTGCGACGCGTAATTGGCGTGCATGATGAAATTCGGCACGTAATCGGCGCAGTTGACAATGGCGCGGCCCTGCTTTTCCGGCTCGAGGCTGTACGCGACGGCGGTGTCGGAGACGACCGCATCGACCTGATGGATGCGCAGCGCCGCGATCGCCGCTTGCGTGCCGCCGAGCCCGACGGTCTTGATGTCGCTCTTGGCCCAGCCTTTGAGCCGCGCGAGCTCGAACACCACCCATTCCGTCGGCGAGCCCGGCGATGCAACCCCGACCGTCTTGCCTTTGAGATCGTCGGTCGAGCGGATCGGCGAATCATAGGGCACGAGGATCGAGAGCTCGACCGGCGGCCCCAATGTCTGCGCGATACAGATCGCCGGCTCGCCCTTGACGATATTGACCATGGTCGAGCCAGAGCCGAGCGCGATATCGAGCGCCCCGGCATTCATCGCCTGATGCATCCCGGCCGAGCCGGAGAAAGCGATGGAATCGATCTCGATCTCATGCTTGGTGAAATAGCCCTTGGCCGCGGCGACATCGATCGGCGTATAGGCCATGAGATTGGGAATCGACTTCGCCACGGTGAGCTTGCGCGTCGCGCTGCGCGCGATATGCGGCGCGGCGATCAGCGATGCCGCCGCCGCGATACCCTGCAGCACCGGCCGTCTTCCTATCGTTTTTCTCATTCTCCTGTTTCCTCCCTGTCCCTGCGGCGCGACCGGATCAGGCGTCCGGTCGTTTATAGGAAAGGTTCGGCCCGCCTTTTTGCGACCGGAGATATTTCTCGATATCGCCGGTCGCGTCGACGGCTTTGGCCAGCCGCTGGCCAACGAGATGATCGAGCTTCATCGCATCGGTCAGCGAGAGATCGCGCCCCATCTGCGCCGCGATCTTCGCATGCTCCAGCACCGCGAGATGGCGCAGCGACAATTCGCGCGCGAAAGCATTGGTCTTTTCTTCGAGTTGCGCGGCCGGATAGGCGCGCGATACAAGTCCGACGCGATCCGCTTCGGCGCCGGAGATGTTCTCGCCGACGAGTTGGATATAGGCCGCCTTCTTCATCGGGATTTGCGAATGGAACAGCGTGCAGGTGGCGAATTGCCCGAAGCTGCCGCGCATCACCTCGGGCATGCCCATCTGCGCATCCTCGGCGGCGAAGACGAGATCATGCGAATTCATCATCGCCAGCGCACCGCCGAGGCAATAGCCCTCGACCTGGGCGATGGTGACGCGCGGGAAGAAGCGCAGCTCCTCGGCGAGACGGTCCATCGTCCGCGGCTTGTCCCAATCGGCGAGGCCCTCTTGGCTGGTTGCGCGCAGGAACGGCAGATAGAAGCCCGAGCTGTAGCACCCGCCCTCGCCCTTGGTGATCAGCACCTTGAGCTCGCGATCGGCACGGATGATCTCGAGTGATTCGAAGAACGCCTGGAAGATCTCGCCGGTCAGTGAATTCTTCTTCTCCGGCCGATTGAGCATGATGCGCGCGACGCCGGCATCGCTCAGCCGCTCGAGCCGCAGCGCGTCCGGCCAGTCCTTGATCGTCGTCCAAGTGTCGGTCACGTCGAATTCCCTTTCATTATCTCGATAACTCAAATGAGCTTGTCGGCACGCATGCCGGCGATGTCCTCGGCCGAGTAACCGAGCTCGCGCAAAATCTCGTCGCTATGCTCGCCGAGCGTATCGGGCGCTTTGATCGGCCCGAGCCGCGTCTCGGAGAGCGTCACCGGAAAGCCGACCAGCGGCACCTCGCCCTTCTCCGGATGCATCGCTTTCTGGATCATACCGAGATGCTGTACCTGCGGATCGGCCAGCGCTTCGTCGAGCTGATAAATCGGCGCCACCGGCACTTCGGCCGCGACCATGATGTCGAACCATTCGGCGCGCGTCTTCTGGCGAAAGATCGGGCGCAGAATTTCATGCACGATGTGCCAATTCTTCTGCTGGTCACGGCCGGTGCGGAAGCGCGGATCGTCGATCATATCGGCGCGGCCCGCAGCGGTGACGAAAGCGCGCCAGAATTTCTGCGGTGAGGAAAGATGGATCGCGATCGGCTTCTCGTCGCGGCACAGCGCGGTGAAGACTTTCGACATGCGCGGCCGGTCTTCCGCGGCCGGCGCCTTGCCCGCGCCGAAATACGTCATGAACGGCTCGTTCATGAAGCCCATCGTCGCCTGCAGCAGGCTGGTCTCGACGAGTTGTCCCTTGCCGGTGCGCACCCGCGCATGAAGCGCAGCGAGGATGCCGTAGCCTGCGAACATGCCCGTCAGCGTGTCGGAGAAAGTCGGCC
>DATMZZ010000332.1:0-4224 GCA_035573175.1 Allostellaceae bacterium | reverse complement strand
GGCGTCGAGGTCAGCTTCTTCCCGCTCGACCTGTCGCTGCCGGAAGCCCGCGACAAGCTGATCGCCGCCTGCCCCGATGTCGATATTCTCTTCAACAACGCCGGCATGATCCCCGGCGGCTCGATCGACGATGTCGACGATGCGGCCTGGCGCGCAGGCTGGGAGCTGAAAGTCTTCGGCTATATCCATTTCACCCGCGCCTATCTCAATCTGATGCGCAAGCGCGGCAAAGGTGTGATCATCAACATGATCGGCGCCGGCGGCGAAAGCCTCGACTACGATTACGCCGCGGGCGCGGTCGGCAATGCATCGCTGATGGCTTTCACCCGCGCCGTCGGATCGCGTAGCATCGATGACGGCGTGCGCATTTGCGGCATCAATCCCGGACCGACCGATACAGACCGCGTCGGCTTCCTGTCGAAGAAGCGAGCCAAGGAAATGTTCGGCGATGAATCGCAATACAAGCGCTTCTATGAGAAATATCCGCTGAAGCGGCCGGCAACGGTCGACGAAGTCATACCGGCGGTGCTGTTCCTCGCCTCGGACCTGTCGTCCTACACGTCGGGCGCAATCCTCACCATCAATGGCGGGATGACCTATCGCCGCGAGCGCTGACGAAAAAGCCGGAGCGCCGCGACGGGTGCTCCGGCTTCGTCATTCCGATCGCTCAATGCGTGTCGAAGATATGCTGGTAATTCGCGATCGCCTTCTCGACCGCGGTCCGCTCGGCAGCCGTTGGCTTCTCGGGATCGGCCGCCGGCGGTAGCGCGCCGAAGCGCATCAGCGCTGCCATCAGCAACAGGCGTGCTTTGGTGCCGGTGAGATTGGAGCCTGCGACGAGCAGCGGCGTGCGATCGGCAAAGCCTTCGGGCGCGCCGCGGCCGACCTGCACCACCGGCATGCCGGAGAAGATCGCTCTCTCCATTACCTTCTTGCGCGCCGCCGAGGTCATCGCGCCATAAGGCACCTGGCCTTCGGTGACGAAGCCGCAAAGCCGGCCCGAGCCGAGCTTGTAATCGAGCAGATAGATGAGATCGAGCTCCTTCGACGGATCGTCGCCGTAATCATCGGTGAAATAGCCGCCATCCTTCACGATCGACACCGACGGAATCGCATCGGGCAGGATATCGCCCTTGCCGTCCTTCACTGCGATATCGAAAGTTTCGAGACCGTGCCGGCCCTTGCGCACGCCGCGCACCGCGCCTTCGAGCCGGCTGGTGTTCACCTCGGAGAGATAAGTGTGCTTATAGGCCGGCACATACATGAGGATCGGCCGGCCGTTATGGGCGATGCCGCCGAGAATGCCGCCATGGCCGCCAGTCGCCGCATAGCCGCCGGGACGCGCATCGACCTTAGCCACTTCGCGCGCGGCGAAAGCCTGCTGCTCCTGCAGCACGACGACGCCGGCGCGGTTCCGGCCCTGCTCATCCGCCCAGATGCCGGAACGGATGAAGTCGAGCGAATGGACGATGTTCTGCGGCCCGTCATTGCTGGCTTGGCCTTGCGGACGCTGCGCGGCATTGCCGCAGATCGGCTTGGTCGTGTCGATCAGCAGGTTGAACCAATAGGCCGTCTCTTCGACCGCCGGGCTGCCCTGGGTGAAGATCGCGCCGTCATATTGGCCGCTCGACATCACCTTCTGCGCGATATTCGTCACACGCGCCAGCGCCGGCCGCGGCGGCGACGCGCCGAGATGCCGCGGCTTATAGGGGAAGAATTCCTTGCCGCGCGTCTCCGGCGCGATGTCGCCCTCGCCGATATCGGTGCGCAGCGCCGCCGGCAAACCCTTGCGATAGCCGCCCGGCGGCAGCAGGCGATAGAAATCGACGGTCGCTTGCGACGAAATCATACTCGCCTTGCCGTCCTCGCCGATCGCCATGCGATCGATATCCTCGAAGCTGCGCGAGCCGTCGGGAAAGAAACCCTGCCGCGCCAGCTCATCGGGCGCGAAGCCAACGGCACATTCCTCTTCCCAGGGCTTGCCGTCCTTCTGCACGGCGACATAGGGCATCGGATAGAGGCCGTCTTCGGGCTTCAGCTCGATCTCATAGACCGGCTTGTCGGTAGCGCTGCGCTGGTCCTTATGGAAATGTCCGTCGACATCGATATAGCCATCGGGCGGGCCGTAAAGCTCGGCCGCGTCGCGCTCCAAGGGATGCGCGGAGAATTGCTCGACATAGACCTTCACCGGCGCGGCGAGGCGCTGCTGGCGCAGCGCGTCATAGCGGAGGATGCTGCCATCCTTGGCCCGCAGCGGCGGCAGCCCGTGTTTCTGCCGCGCCTTGTTCGAGGTGACGAGCGGCGGCGTATTCTGGATCGTCGCATTCGGGCCGCTGAGATGTGCGACGCGTATCTTTGCCTTGGGTTCCATGAGTCACCTCCTCGTGATTGAATGCGACATCCTTCAGGGATGCTACTGCACGAACTCGTTGGTGAAGAGCTCCTTGTAGGAGCTAAGCTTCTCGGCCGGCTTCATGAAGCCCGCTTCGATATTGAGCCGATCGGAATTGCTGATCGCCGCTTCGACGATCACGGGTTTCGCCGGCATCGCTTGCTCGAGCGCGGCGAAGGATTTTTCGGTTACGCCGGTATCGATCTGCGGGAAATGCGTGCGCAGCACGGCAAGCGCCTCTGGCTTGTGCGCTTGCGCGAAGGCCGGCCCACACGGCGCGAGCGCCAGCGCGGACGAGCCCGGCGATCGCGCCGCGCTTCATTTCACGAACTCGTCGGTATAGAGCCCGTCATAGGAGCTGAGCTGATCGCTCGGCGCCTCTAGTCCGGCCTCGATATTGAGATGCTCGGAATTGCTCAGCACCGCCGCCGTCATGATCGGCGGCACCGGCGTTCCCGCGACCACGCCTTGGAAAGCGCGCTCGACCACCGCCGGATCGATCTTGTCGAAATGCGTCTTCAACAGAGCGAGCGCCTCGGCCGACTTCTCATGGATGAAGCGCGCCCCTTCGGCCAGCCCCTTCCCCATCTTCATGCAGATCGAGCGATGCTCGGCGCAGAATTGCGGCCGCGTCACGATCACGCCGGAACCGTTGGGCGCGATCCAATCGGGATCGCCCGTCAGCGGGCTCGCGACCGCCACCGCCGTACCTTGCTGCAGCACGATCTGCGGCCAGGGCGGGCCGTTGATGAAGCCGTCGATTGCGTGACGCGAGAACGCGGCCAGCGTCTCGGAGGGGGCGAGCGGCGCGATCGTCATGCTGTCGGGGTCGACGCCCCCCGCTCTGGCAATGACTTTGAGATAGCCGTGGATCACCGAATTGATGCCGTCGACGCTCATCTTCTTGCCGGCAAGAATCTTGGCGCGCTGGGCGAGCGGCGCCTTCGGGTCGAAATGCGCGGCTTCGGCGATCTCCTTGCTGACGACGATGACCCAGACGGGCTTGTCGATCATGTTGGCGATCGCCAGCATGCGCTGGCCTTTCGCCGCGGCCCGCGTCAGCGATGCCGCCGAGGAGACCGAGAAATCGGCCGAGCCGGCGATCACCGCATTGAACGAGCCGATGCCGGTGATGAGTTGCGTCTTCACCTCAAGGCCCTGGTCCTTCCAGAAGCCGAGATCCCGCGCCGCGTAGATGCCTAGGAATTGCATGACATCGGCTGGCAACGCCATCAGCGCATGTTCCTCCTCGGCGCGGCTCGGCGACGCGGCGCCGAGCAGCGCGAGCGCGAGGAGAGCGCCGAGCCAGCGTTTCATTTCAGATACTCATTGGTCGAGAGACCGTCATAGGACGGCAGCATGTCGCTCTGCTTCATGAAGCCGGCATCGACATTGAGCTGATCGCCCTTGCGGATCGCCGCGGGATCGACCGCCGGCATTTCCGGCGTACCGGCGATGAGCAATTGCTGCGAATGCTCGAGCACGTTCGGCTTGATCGTGGGAAAGCGCTTAGCGAGCAGCGCCAGTACATCCTTTGGCCGCTGATGTGCCGCGCGCGCCGCCAGCAGCATCGCATGCCCCATCTTCTCGCAGAGCGAACGATGCTCGGCACAAAGCTGCGGCCGTGTCACAATGAGTCCGCTGGCGATCGGCAAGAGCGAGGACGGCTCTCCTTTCGGTCCGACCGCCACCGGAATCGCGCTGCCGTCATCTTCGACTTGCTGCGGCCAGGGCGGCGCCGAGACGAAGCCGTCGATGGCGTGCCGCGCGAAAGCCGCGAGCGTGTCGACCGGCGCCATGGCGGAAACGGTCATGTTCTCGGGATCGCCACC
>DATMZZ010000331.1:0-8183 GCA_035573175.1 Allostellaceae bacterium | reverse complement strand
TAAGAGCGGCACTTCGGATGAGCGCATCATCCATTCGTTGTCGAGACGCTGCATCAGGAACGGAATCCAGGCGAGACCGCTCTCGACCCAAGCGACCTTGAGCTTGGGAAAGCGCTCGGGCATGCCGTTCACCAGCCAATTGGTGCAATGGAGGATGTTGAACCAGCTGAAGCCGAGCGCATGCACGGCGAGGAAGCGGTTGCAGAGCCCGATGCTCTGATCCTCGCCCCAGGCGAAAGCGCCGTGGAACACCAGCGGCAGGCCCATCTCCTCGATCAGCGCATAGGTCTTCACATAGGCATTGTCGTAGACCGCCTTGTAATGCGGCGCGACGATGGTGAAGCCGATCACGCCTTTCTTGCCGCCGAATTCCTTCACCACCCGATAGGTGGCTTCGGGATCGTTGAGCGGCAGGTAGAGCGAGGAGCGGATGCGTGGCTCCTGCGCCAGCACCTCTTCGCACAGCCAGCGATTATAGGCGCGGGCGAGCGCGACCTCGACTTCCTTGCGCGGCGTCAGGCCGAGGCTGAGCATCGGCGTCGGAAAGAGGCAGACGACATCGATGCCGATCGCATCCATCCAGCGCTTGGTCAGCGCGATATCGCGGAGCTGGCCCGACGGCGTCTTCTCCTTGCGCCGGCCGGGATAGCGCGTCACGCGGCCCATGAGTTCCTGATAGCCGCCGCGCGAGCTGGCGATGCCGCCGCCGCCCATGCCTTGATACTTCGCCTGATCGCGCATCACCGGATCTTCGATGTATTCGCAGATCTGGGCGAAGGATCCGCTCTCGTAATGATGGCCGTCGATATCGGCGATGAAGAAATCCTCGTAGCGACGCTGGATCGCTTGCTGCGTCGCATGTTCGAGCATCGTCGTCGTATCGAATTCCTCGACCGACAAATCGCGGAACGTGGTGCTGTCCATGGCCCGATTCCCTCTTAGGATTTGAGGGAGATTATAGGCCGAAGCACGAAACTCAAAAAGATACCGCTTCCCCCGCGAAAGCGGGGGCCCAGGCTAACGAATCGGATGTTCCTCTGGGCCCCCGCTTTCGCGGGGGAAGCGGTGTTTTACTGGTAAGCGCTTATTCCGCCGCGGAGCGCGCGGCGAGGCGGCGCTGCTTCACCTCGGAGACCACTGGCTCGAGGTTATAGAGGCGCTTGGCGTTGCCGCCGAGGATGTTGCGCTTCGCCGTCTCCGAAAGGAACGGCAGATCGTAGATCGTCGACGGCAGATCCATATCCCAATGCGGATAGTCGGACGCGTAGCAGAGCTGCGTCTCCGCATTGATCATCTTGAATGTGATCTCGAGCGCCTCGCGATTATGCACCATCTCCATCGGCTGGGTGGAGTAGTACATCTCGCGCATGTAATCGCTCGGCTTGCGCTTCAGCAGCGGCACTTCCGACGAGCGCATCATCCACTCGTTATCCAAGCGCTGCATCAGGAACGGGATCCAGGCGAGGCCGCTCTCGATCCAGATCGTCTTCAGCTTCGGGAAGCGCTCCGGCAGACCGTTGCAGATCCAGTTGGTCATGTGGAGGATGTTGAACCACGAGAAGCCGAGCGCATGCGCCGCCATGAAGCGATTGCAGAGGTTGAGGCTTTGATCGTGGGCGCCGCCGAACTGGCTGTGGAAGTTGAGCGGCATGCCGCGCTCTTCGATCGCGGCGTAGGTCTTCATATAGGCGTTGTCGTAAAGCTGCTTGTGGCGCGCCGTGCACACGGTGAAGCCGACGACGCCTTTGCGGCCGGCGAATTCCTGCACGACCTTATAGGCCGCCTCAGGATCATTCATCGGCAGATAGAGCGAAGAGCAGATGCGCGGCTCATGCGCCAGGATCTCGTCGCAGAGCCAGCGATTGTAGGCACGGGCGAGCGCGACCTCGACATCGATACGCGGCGTAAAGCCAAGCCCAAGCATCGGTGTCGGGAAGATGTTCAGCACGTCGATGCCGATCGCATCCATCCAGCGCTTGGTCATCGCGAGATCGCGATGGATGCCAGGCGGCGTCTTCTCCTTGCGCCGGCCGGGATAGCGCGTGACGCGGCCGCCGAGCGGCTGGTAATTGCCGCCGCCCGTGATGCCGGCGCCGCCGAAGCCCTGATAGCGGGCTTGGTCGCGCATCACCGGGTCTTCGATGTATTCGCAGATCTGTTTGAAGGATTCGGTCTCGTAGTGATGACCGTCGACATCGCAAATGAAGAAATCTTCGTAACGGCGCTGGACCGCCTGCTCGTTGGCGTGCTGCAGCAGCGTCGTCGTATCGAATTCTTCGACCGAAAGGTCGCGGAAATTGGTGCTATCCATGGTGGTGCTTCCTCCTGGCCGAAGTCGTTCCCCCGATCATAGGCCACGCCCGGCCGTGGGCAAATGCCCAACGCCCGGGCTATTTCGCCGCAAGCGGAGGCAGGAATTTCTCCGTGTAGAGCTTCGTCATATCGGGCTCGGTCGGCAGCAGCTTTAAATCGACGAAGGATTTCGCCAGCACCGCTGTCGCTTTCGGATCGAAGCGGCCATTATCAGAGAACATCGGCATCACGACATCGTAGACGCTGCTCTCGACCTCGGGCGTGACATGGGTAACGGCGGAGCCGATGCGCACGACCTCTGCCTTGTTCTGGCGCATATAGCGGATCGTATCGAACCAGCCGGCGAGGAATTTCTTGAGATCCTCCGGCCGGTTCTGGATCGCATCATCGCTGGCGAAGATCACATGCATGATGAAGGTCGGCACGATATCGCCGAAATGCACCAGGATACGCGCGACGCCCTCATGCTCGAGCCGTGTCGCGACGCCGATATCGTTCGGCAAGCCGACGACCTGACCGGTACGCAGCGCCGCGATCTGCGATGAATCGGCACCGAGCCCGATCATATTGATGCCATCCGGTCCCCAGCCCTCATGCTGCGAGAGCTGCCGTACCAGCCATTCCGGCACGCCGCCGGGCGCGGAGATCGAGACGGTCTTGCCCTTGAGATCGGCGACAGTCTTGACCGGACCGTCCTTGGCGACGATCAGCGTCATCACCAGCGGCGGTCCCGCCATCGAGGCGATACCGAGCTGCGGCGCGCCCTTGGCGATAAAGCTCAGCGCCGGGCCCGAACCCAGACCGATATCGATCGCTTTCGCGGCAAGCGCCTGCTGCAGCTTGGCGGCGCCGCCGAGATTGAAGCTCTGCACCTCGATGCCGTGCTTGGTGAAAATGCCTTTCTCGATGCCGACATCGAGCGGCACGAAGGAGAACACTTCGCCCTGCGGCTTGCCGACACGCAGCGGATCGGCCTGCGAAACCGCGCTGAGCAAACCGAGCGCCAGAGCCACGCCCGCGGCCAGAGCCAGCCGGCGTCCGAAACGCGTCTTCATCGCGACCCCCTCGCGAAACTTTCTCGCGGGAGGATGGCCTATTGCCCGGCCATTGCCAAGGTGCCGGCAAGCGCCTCGCGCAGCTCCGGCAATTTCGGCGGCTTGTCGAGCGTACGGTCGACATTCGCCGGCATGTCGTGCTCGCCGCCGCTTATGCGGCGGCCCCAGCCGGTGAGCAGAATGACCGGCGTGTTGATCGACATGCTTTTGATCGCGCGCGCGACTTCGTGGCCGTCCATATAGGGCATGCCGAGATCGGTGATCACCACCGCGAAGCTCTCGCCCGCTTCATGCGCAATCTTGAAGGTCTCGACGCCGGCGCGGCCGTCATTCGCCGCCGTGACCGTGTGCCCATCGAGCTCCAGCACCAGCCGCATGGAATCGAGGATCACCGGATCGTCGTCGATGATGAGAATGCGCAGCGGTGGCACGGAGGCCGGCGCCGCAACGGGCACCGGCGCCACGGCCGCTTGCTCGAAAGCCGGGAAGATCAGCCGGAAGGTTGTGCCCTTGCCGAGCTCGCTGTCGATCGCGAGGTCGCCATCGAGCCGCTGCACGGCGCCATAGACCATGGCGAGACCGAGACCGGTGCCGCGCTCGCCCTTCGTCGTATAGAACGGCTCTAGGCAGCGGCGGCGCGTGTGCTCATCCATGCCGATGCCGGTATCGATCACCTCGATCTGCACGCGGCCGCCGTCCTTCCCCGCGCTCGCCATGCCGGTGCGCACGGTGAGCTGCCCGCCCTGCGGCATCGCGTCGACAGCGTTGAAGATCAGATTGGTCAGCGCCTCGCGGATCTCGCTCGCGATCGATTTGGCCGGCGGCAGGCCAACGGCAAGATCGGTGCGCATATCGATCGTCACGCCGGCGCGGTGCGGCATGTCGCCCCAGCGCGCACGCGTCAGGTCGATCACCTGATGCGCGAGCTGATTGAGATCGACCGGCTCGAGCGTCATCTGCGGATCGCGCTCGCGGTAGAATTCGCGCATCCGCGCCACCGTCGCGGTGACGTCGTCGGTGACACGATGGACAATCTCGAGATAGGAGCGGATGCGCGGGCTGAGATTGCCGCTGCTCTCGAGCAGCATCTGGGTATGCAGCGCCATCGGCGAGATCGCATTGTTGATGTCGTGTGCGATGCCGCTCGCCATCTGGCCCAGGGCGCGCAGCCGCTCTTGCTGCATTACGGTCTGGCGGCTCTGGCGCAGGTCGTCATAGGCCTTCTGCAATGTCTCGCGCAGCAGAGCCTGATGGGCGGCGAGCGAGACATGCTCGCAAAGCTGCTTGATGAATTCGCAATCCGTGCTCGTGAAGCTTTCGGACTGCTGCCGCGCGATCACCAGCACGCCGAAGACTTTCGCCTCCACCAGCAACGGCGCGATCACCAGCGCGTTGAGCCCGCCGGCGGCGAGGCGCGAGGGGAAGGTGAAAGGCACGTCCGAGATATCCGCCTCGTAGACGAGTTCGCCTTTGACGCAGCGCGCGAGGCCGTTCTCATCGACAGGAACACGGGTCTGCTCCGGCATTGCCATGGCCAGGGCGACCGGCCGGCTCTTCAAGCCGAGATGCGCAACGGTCATGACTCGCTCGTCGGCGTTGTAGAGGCCGATCATCGCGAAATCGACCGGCATGTAATCCTCGAGGCTGCGGATCACGACCTGGAAGATGCTCGCCATGTCCTGGCGCTCGGCGACGGAGCGTGTGATGCGATCGAGCAGCCGCATCCGCCCGAGTTGGATCTGAGCCCGGCGCTCGGCCTGCTGCCGCCGCATCACCTCGCCTTTCAGCGCGTCATTCGATTGCTCGACCTGCTTGGTGCGGTCGCGCACGCGCTGCTCGAGCTGCATGTTCAGGTTTTTGAGGGCCCCCTCGGCGCGCTCGCGCTGCGCCATCTCGATCGCGCTCATCTCCATCACGCTCAGGAAGAAGAAGAGCTTGGCGATGAACTTGCCGAAATGCGCGATCATCGCGGGCGCATCGTCGTAGCGCTGCGAATAGAGCATCGCGATGTTCACCAGCACCATGATCACCGACATCAGCGCGAACATCGTCAGAATGTCGCTCTGCGAGCGCCGCCGCCAACAGAGATAGGCTGCCGCAGCCCAGAGCAACGGCGAGAGAATCAGCGTCGGCATCGTTATGCCGAGCCAGCCCGGCGCCGTGTAGCGCGGCAGAGCCTCGAAAAGGACGAGCAGCGCCGCGCCGAGAACGATGAGCCCGCCGACGAACCAGCCGGCGCCCTGCTTGGCGCGTTCGGGGAGCAAAAGAATGGCCAGCATCGCGAGCGGCAGATAGTGGCTCGTCGGGGCCCAGGTCGCCGCGCGCCAGCGGGTCTCCAGCTCGCCGAGGATGACGAACTGCGACAGCGGCTCGACGACCGCGACCGTGTGAATGAGTTCGAGACCCACAAGCACCGGCAATGCCAGCGCGAGCAACCGTGACAGCGCCTGGCCGGTGCGCGCGCCGATCTGCCAGAGCATCAATCCGACGACCGCGGTGATAACGAGGATGCTCGTGCTGAGCATCGATTGGTAGACCGCCGCATCGAGATCCGGCACCGCGCCAAAGGCGATCGCGGCCAAGGCGAACGCGCCAAGCGCCGTTGCAAAATACGGTCCGAGTGTCAGTTCGGCATTGTGTTCCATCGCGCCCTATTGCCGACAAGCGCGGCGGACATGCGGCTCTATACGCCCGCCGTTTTACTATTCCTGCGGGTAACGATATCCAAATACCGTAGGCCACGCCAGCCCTCGTTGAATGTCTGATGGCCAAGCGAAGTTGCATCCGCCGACGCCAGCGCGGTTAACAGCAGGTTACCGACCGCGGGACGCTGCGCTGTTTATCCTGTGGAATGTCACGAAAACGCCCTAACTCAGGGCCGTCGCGTAACGCCCGGTTAACCAGTCCTGCCTATCATCCCTGCGCAAGTTCAGCGTAGTGAAGGTTTTGCACCTTTGAACACCCGCGGTATCATCCGATCGCAAGGCGATCGCCCCCGCACCGATGTGGGCTGGGCAGAGCGCCGTCAGTTCCGCCGCAAGGCTGTCATCTGGGCGGCCAAGCTCGAAACCGACCACGGCGTCTTCGACTGCATCACGCTCGACCTTTCTCTGGGCGGCGCGCGGCTGCGTTGCAGCCGATCGATCGCGCTGCTCGAGCCGGCGACCCTGGTGCTGGATAAATTCGGCAAGTTCCCTTCCGAGGTGGTCTGGACCACCCCGACCGAGATCGGCCTGCAATTCACCGAATCGCCTGAGCAAGTCGCCAGCCGCTTCGGCGATATCCTGCCGCTCGGCGCTTAAGCAGCGAAATATTCCGCTGCATCCCTCCCCCCTTGAGGGGGGAGGGTTAGGGTGGGGGGTGAAGTGCGTCGCGAATGGTGAGCACAACGCCTTCCGTATTGCCCAGCACCTCGTTATTCCAGAACCTGATCACCCGATAGCCGCGACCTTGCAGCCATGGCGTACGCATCAAATCGCTACGCACGGCATCGGCGTGCTGCCCACCGTCCACTTCGACAATCAGCTTGGCTTCGGGACAAAAGAAATCGACGATGTAGCGGCCGATCGGCTGCTGACGTCGAAACCGGAATCCATCGACTTGCTTGTGTCGTAGCTTCGACCACAGGCGTTTCTCCGCGTCCGTCGAAGATTTACGCAGTTGTCGCGCGAAGTCGCGGCTCATCCCCCCACCCCACCCTCCCCCTCAAGGGGGGAGGGCTTCGTTCAAGCCATCGCTCAACAGATCACCCACTCAGCGTCAGCGAATAGCGCGGATCGGCGGCGCGGCATTCGGCTTCGGGCAGGCCGAGCTCGCGGCGCACGAGATTCGTGCCCTGCACCAGCGCGACCATCTTGAAGAAGGCATGCTTGCGGCTCATGCCCTCGCGCCCCATGCCGCAATCCGACGAGATCACCAGCCGCTCCGGCGGGATATGCTTCAGCGCGGCGCGGATGAGCGTCGCGACATCCTCGGGTGTCTCGATCTGCAGCGTGTGGTGATCGATGACGCCGATCGCGATCTTCTTCGATTTGATCGTCTTGCCGATCGCTTCGAGATCCATGCCGCCCGAGGTGCAGGTCTCGAAGGTCAGGACATCGGCGTCGCAGCGCTCGTAATATTCGAGCGACGGCTTGTAGCTTTGATTGCTGGCGAACATGCGCTGCTGCGAGGGATTGCCCCAGCAGCTATGGCCCCAGACCTCCGCCTTGTCGCGCAGCCCCTTCACGGTGCGATTGAACACCTCGATGAGGAAATCCTGCGTGATCTCCTGATCAATGGCGCCGCGCAACGGCGCGAGGTGGAGCTGCGGCTCTTCGAGCTGGATCACCGTGCAGCCGGCGGCCACGACATCGGCGAGCTCGGTATTGAGTGCATCGGCGATGGCGAGGATGCGCTCGCGCCGGTTCTTGTAATGCGTGTCTTTGAGCGCGAGGCCCAGGAGCTCGGCGGTGATCGTGCCGAATTTGATCGGCCGCTGGGTCAAGCCCTGCGCGGTTAAAAAGATCGGCGTGTAATGCAGCTTGCCGCGGCCGATCGGCCCGGTGATCGTCGGCTGCAGCCGCGCTTCGAGACCTTCGTGCAGGATATGGCCGCGCGCAAACGGCACGCGGCCCATCAGCACCGGTCGGCCATAAGCGCCGGAATAGTCGATGCCGTCGAGCCGTGCGAGCGGATAGGAGAACCAGCTATAACCGCCGACCTCGGTGTCGAAACGCGCATCGCCGTCGGTAACGATGTCGAGCCCGGCCAATTCCTGATCGCGCAGGAAGCATGATACTGCATCGGTATATTGCTCTCGGAAGCGCGCATTGA
>DATMZZ010000330.1:0-15067 GCA_035573175.1 Allostellaceae bacterium | reverse complement strand
TGCGAGCAATAGAAGTCCGATTACGGCGACAGCGATCAGCGTCCATCCCGTCACCTTTACCCACGTTTCGGGAGCGACGACTAACACGCCCGCCCCCAATAACCCGAGTAACCCCAGGCCGATTCCGATCTTGCCTTCCGTGCTAATCGCCATGGGCGCGACTTTGCCTTCCCTGAAATCTGGGCACAACCAAAACGATATCGGTTGAATTTCATACCCTGATCTCCAGGGTATTAAGTGCTTCCAGACCCGTAGGTGCGGTTGCTACCTAATACCGAAGATCTCCGGTCCCTTGTTTGATCGCATCGACCTGCACATCGACGTGCCGGCGGTGAAAGCCAGCGATCTGTCATTGCCCCCGCCCGCGGAGGGCTCGGCCGAGGTGGCCGCGCGGGTCGCGGCGGCGCGGGCCCGCCAGCGGGCGCGCTTTGCCCGGCTGCCCGAGGACCGGCGCATTCGCACCAATGCCGAGGCCGATGGCACTCTTCTGGAAGAGATCGCCGCGCCCGATGCCGACGGGCGGAAGCTGCTGCAAGATGCCGCCGAGCGGATGCGGCTTTCGGCGCGCGGTTATCACCGGGTGCTGCGCGTCGCCCGGACCCTCGCCGATCTCGATGCCAGCGACACGATCCGCCGCCTCCATATCGCCGAAGCGGTGTCCTATCGCCGGGTTGTTCTGGCAGCAGGCTAGGCGCGCTTTCTGCCTGATATCTTAGGCATCAAGGTCGTCCGGAGACGCCTTTGGAAAGGAACAGTTCAGGACGCGGCCCATTACGGTCTTATGTCGGGGGCGAGGCAATTAGGAAATGCACGAATAGCGCGGTTAAGGCCATACCGACGAGAATCAGGGATGTCAGCCACTCGTGCATATGCGTGACCGATTTAGGATTACCACTCGGCCAGTTTCTTACCCCGACTAAAAGAAATCCAGTCACGCATTAGGCTAATACGAACGGGTATGTTTGCCACCGATCGCAGTCGGCGGGAAGAGATCGCCGCGCCCGGTTGCCGACGGCCGAAAGCTGCTGCAGGACGCTGCCGAGCGGATGCGGCTTTCGGCACGCGGTTATCGCAGCAGGCTGAGGTCGAGCCGCGGGCCTTCGAGGGCCTACGTGGAGTCCCTTAGGTACAAATGCGAATTGTGCCGCATTCCCTGAAATTCATAAAACCGACAGGCTGATTCACCGGCCGAGACGGTCATTCGATTTGGGGACGTGATGAAAGAATACCGCTGTTACTTCCTCAATCACCGTGGCGGCATTGGCGATGTGATCGAATTCGTTTCCGCCGGCGATAGCACCGCCCTCAGCGCCGCGCGCACTCATTTCGAGAACCAGCACCACTATCCCAGCTACGAGATTTGGGAAAAGGCGCGTCTGGTGCACCGCGAACCAAGGGTTACATCCGCCCTCCAAGGCTAACCATTTCCCGCCCATTGCGCCTCAAACCGCGTGGGCAGCATCCACATTTCAAATTTTTGCGGCCTGGATTAGGCTTTCTCCCTCGGGCGAGGACGGAGGAGACCTGCCATGGCTGACGAGTTGGATCTGATTATGCGCGCCGGCCCCGGCACACCGATGGGTGAGCTGATGCGGCAATATTGGATTCCGGCCGCGCTTTCGAGCGAGCTCCAGTCCGACGGCACGCCGGTTCGCATTCTTCTGCTCAACGAGAAGCTGATCGCTTTCCGCGACAGCGAGGGACGCGTCGGCATCATGGATCAGCGCTGCCCGCATCGCTGCGCCTCGCTGTTCTTCGGCCGCAATGAGGAAGGCGGTATCCGCTGCATCTATCACGGCTGGAAATTCGACGTCGAGGGCAATTGCCTCGATCAGCTCAACATCCCCGAGCGCCAGCACTTCAAGGACCGGGTCCACACCAAGGCCTATCTGACGAAAGAGCATAACGGCGTGGTCTGGGTCTATATGGGCGACCGCAACAAGGCGCCGAAAGACCTGCCGCAATTCGAATGCCTGACGGGACCGTCAAGCGGCGTGCAGATGCGCTTCGTGCAGCGGAGCTGCAACTGGCTGCAAGCGGTCGAAGGCGATCTCGATACCAGCCATGTCGGCGTGCTGCATTTCGGCTTCATCAAGCCGACCGCGGGCATCGCCGCCGATCGCGCCGACCTCACCGTCAACCGCGCGCCCGAATACAGGATTCACGAGACCAATTACGGCCTGCATTACGGCGCGCATCGTCCGTCGCCGACCGTGCCGGGCGGCACCTATTGGCGCCAGGCGCATTTCCTCTTCCCGTTCTGGATCATGCCGCCGGTGGCGAGCCTCGAGAACAATGTGATGGTACGTTCCTTCATTCCGATGGACGACACGCATTGCATGTTCGTCGGCTTCGAATCGACAAGTTTCATGCGCCAGAACGATCGCACGCGCACCGCGCGCAAGGATGGCGACGGCGCTTATCTGCGCGACAATCTGCTGCCGAATGAGAGCGGCTGGTACGGGCGCTATCGCATGGTCGAGAACGAGGCGAACGACTATCTCATCGACCGCGAAGAGCAGAAGGCGAAATCCTATACCGGCATCGAAGGCATCCACACGCAGGATCAATGCGTGACGGAGAGTATGGGCGGAATGATCGATCATTCCTTCGAGAATCTGGCGCCATCCGACATCGCCATCGCGCGCAACCGCCGCATGCTGATGAACACGGTGAAGGCGTTCCAGAACGGCGTTCGTCCGCCTTCGGCCGACGATCCGACGGTCTATGCCGATGCGCGCGGCGGCCATTACACCACGACCGCGAGCGGCGACTGGATCGATCTCTACAAGCAGGAACTCGACAAGCTGCGCACGCGGCCGCCCGAAGCAGCTGAATAGATCAGCCGCCGAATAGATCAGGTATTCCGCAGCGCTTCGCTCGAGGCGAGCGGCACGGTTTCGTGCGCCGCCTCGACTTCTCTCCGAGTGATTTCGGGAGAGATTATTAAACTGAAATGACAGATTTATGTCAGTGGCAGGTTATGCCGATGAAGGCCCTGGCTGCCTTGCGCGCACCAGCCGTGGCGCTGAATTTCAGCTCGATCGAACTGGCGCCGGCGACATCGAGCCTGCCGCGCAGCACGACCAAAGTCGCTCCGCCCGGCAGCTCTTCGAGATTCATCTCCATACCTGCCTCCTTTCGTAACCCGATTGCGGCTTTGCGTCAGGCGCTGGCCGCGCCGTTCAACAGCGTCTCGATCTTGCCGAGCAGCCGCGGAAAATCGACCGGCTTGGTGTCGTAATCGTCGCAGCCGGCGGCCATCGCCTTGTCGCGATCGCCGACCATCGCGTGCGCGGTCAGCGCGATCACCGGAATCGCGCGCGTACCCTCGCCGGCCTTGACGCGGCGCGTCGCCTCCCAGCCATCGATGATCGGCAGATCCATATCCATGAGGATGAGATCCGGCACTTCGCTCACGGCCATGTCGACGCCCTGCTGACCATCGGCCGCCATGACGACCTGAAAGCCTTTGCGCTCCAGGCGGCGCGAGAGCATGTCGCGATTCATCTCATTGTCTTCGACGAGCAGAATCTTGGCCATTGCTTAGCTCCCCCGACTAACCGGCCGCAGCGGCGCGCGGCGTCGGACGCGGCCGCAGCACTTCGCGGATCGCGGTCCGAATATCGACACCGGTGGTCGCCCCCTTGGCGATCACCTTGCGCGTCGCGTTCTGCAGCAGATCGAGCTCTTCGGCGCCCAAATCCATTGCTGTGACGACAACGACCGGGATGCCTGCCCACCCATCGTTCTGCTGCATGCGATCGAGGAATTCGAAGCCGTCCATCACCGGCATCATCAGATCGAGCAGGATGATCGAGGGCAGTTGATTCGCCTCCAGCCAGGCGAGACCTTCCTCGCCATTCCCGGCCTCGGCGACGGTCATGCCCATACGCTCGAGCATTTGTCGTGTCATCGCACGGATTTCAGGGTCGTCGTCGATCAGCAACACCGTGCCTTCGATCGTTTTGTGACCATATTGGCGCAGCATGGCGTTGAGCCGCTGCCAATCGATCGGCTTGGTCAGGAAGCCGGACGCGCCGAGCGACAAGGCGATGGCGCGATCGTTCAGCATCGTGATGATGGTGACCGGTATATCGCTGAGAACCGGATCGGCTTTGAAGGCCGAGAGCACCGACCAGCCATCCATCTGCGGCATCATCACATCGAGCGTGACCGCGTCCGGGTGGAATTCGCGCGCCATTGTCAGGGCCTCGGCGCCGCTGCGCGCATGCAGCACGCGATAGCCTTCGCGGCCGAGCATCGCGCCGACCGTCTCATGCACGGCCTCGTCGTCATCGACCACCAGCACGCTGACGTCGCCCTCGATATCGCCCGATATCTTCGGCTTCTCGGCCGCTTGATCGTCTGCGGCCATAGCCTTGGCCTCTTGCGCGGGCAGGCTCAGGGTGAAGGACGAGCCCTTGCCGACCTCGCTTGTCACCGCAACGTCGCCGCCGAGCATGCGCGCGAAATGGCGCGTGATCGCGAGGCCGAGGCCGGTGCCGCCATATTTGCGCGTGGTCGAGGAATCGGCCTGGGCGAAAGCCTGGAACAGCTTCTCCATCTGCTCCGGGGTCATGCCGATGCCGGTATCGCTGACGGTGAAGTCGATCGTGTCGGCGCTACCGTTGTGGCGGCGCGCGACCGTCAGCGTCACCGTGCCGTCCTTGGTGAATTTGCTCGCGTTGCTCAGGAGATTGAGCAAGCTCTGCTTCAGCTTGGTGATATCGGAATCGATAACGCCGACATCGTTCGCGCAATCGATCACCAGCTTGTTGCCGTTCTTGGCGGCGAGCGGATCGATGATGCCGCGCACCTCGGCGAGCACCGAGGGCACCGTCACCTTCTCGATGAAGACGGTCATGCGGCCGGCCTCGATCTTGGAAAGATCGAGGATGCCGTTGATCAGGTTGAGGAGATGCGTGCCCGCATTCTCGATCTTGGCGAGATCGGGCAGATAGTCGTCATGGCCTTCATCGCCGGCTTCTTCCTGCAGCATCTGGCTGTAGCCGATGATGGCGTTGAGCGGGGTGCGCAGCTCATGACTCATATTGGCGAGGAAGTCCGATTTGGTGCGGCTCGCCGCTTCGGCCGCTTGCTTCGCCTCCATCAGCGCGAGCTCCGCCTTCTTGCGCTCGGTGATGTCGGTGAAGATGGCGATGAAGCCGCCGCCCGGAATCGGATTGCGATGGATCTCGATGATCGAGCCATCCGGCCGTACGCGCTCGAAGGTGACGCGCTGGCCGACGGTCGCGAGGCGCTTCTTCACCTCTTCTTCGATATCGACGTCCTCGCCGAATTCGCCGCGCTGGCCCGTGTAACGAAGGTATTCGCCGAACGTGTGCTCGCGATCGAAAAATTCTTCGGGCAGATCGAGGAATTCGCGCATGCGCGAATTCCAGAGCACCATCCTCTGCTCTTTGTCATACATCGCGACGCCCTGATCCATGTTCTCCATGGTCGCGCGCAGCTCCATCTCGGCGCGCTTGCGCTCGGTAATATCGCTGAAGATCGCGATGAAGCCGCCCTCGGGCATCGGATTGCGCGTGATCTCGATCACCGTCCCGTCGGGCCGGATACGCTCGTAGGTGAGCTTGCGTCCCAGCGTCGCCAAGCGCTTCTGGACCTCGGCCTCGACATCGACCATCCGGCCGAACTCGCCGCGCGCACCGACATAGCGCAGGTATTCGGGAAAAGTGTGCTCGCGATCGAAGAACTCGTCCGGCACGCCGAGCAGCTTGCGCATCCGCTCGTTCCAGATGACGAGCTTCAGATTGGCGTCGTACATCGCGACGCCCTCATCCATGTTCTCGAGCGTCGCGCGCATCGAAGCCTCGCGCGCGGCGATCTCGGTTGTCTGGTCGGCGATGACCTTCTCGTGATGCTCGCGACCACGCGCGATGGTGCGGGCGAGCCCGCCGATCTCGTCGTTGCGCGCCACCGGCATCTTATTGTTGCCTTCGGGATGGCGGATTGCCTCGCGGATCTGGGCAATGGGCAGAGCGATGGCCCAATAAGAGGTCGTGGCGATAAAGGCGGCGCCCGCCGCCGCGATTACCAGGGCCACAACAACCGCCGTAACAAAACTGTCGGACAGGTTGGGCAGCGCGAAGAGAACCACGATCTCGGCCGCGAGAATGGCAACAAAAGCCGCCAGCGCGATGCGCTGGCACAGACGACTGCGTAATGGAGACAACATGGCTTCTAAGCCCCCTGGGGAATTAGTAAATCACCGCCGCGCCACTAGCAAGAAAAGGCGGGCGGCAAGAAAAGGCGGCGGTAGCGGCTTGTTGCGTGCCCCGCTCGACCCTACCTCGGAAGTATGATATCGACCGGCGATATGAATGACCGAGGCGGAACCGGCGTGAGCGACGAGCGGCTGAATCTGCGCATCGCCAACGATCTGGCCGAGCTGTCGCGGGTCGCCGAGAGCGTCGACGAATTCTGCGCTACCCAGGCGATACCGGCCGGCTGCGCTTTCAAGCTGAACATCGCGCTCGAAGAGCTCCTCACCAACACCATCTCCTACGGCTATGACGACGAGCAGCGCCACGAGATCGCGATCGACATCACCCGCGAGGGCGAGGCGATCGTCACCGAGCTCAGCGACGATGCACGGCCTTTCGACCCGCTGAATGCGCCGCCGCCCGATCTCGATTCCGCGATCGAGGACCGGCGGGTCGGCGGCCTCGGCGTCCATCTCGTGAAGACGCTGATGGACGATGTGCGTTACGTCTATCGCGACGGCCGCAATTACATCACGCTGCGCAAGAAGATCACCGCGGATTCAGACGCCGGGTAGCAGCCGCAACGCCAGGCCGGTGATGTCGTCGGATTGCGGGCAGGTGGCGGCGAATTCGCGCACTGCCTGAACCGTCTCGCTGATGACGCGATCGAGCGGCGCGCCGGTCAGGCCGCGCAGCCGCTCTTCCAGCCGCTCCTTGCCGAACATCCCATCGTCGGGCGCCATCGCTTCGGTGATGCCGTCGGTATAGAGGTAGAGCGCCTCGCCGGGCGCGAGGCGCAGCTCGCCGGTCTGAAATTCGAAAGCCGGATTGACGCCGAGCGCAATGCCCTGCGGGCCTTCGACCGTAACGACGCCGTCGGGTCCCAGCCGATAGGCCGGATCATGGCCGGCATTGCAGAAGGTCACGAGCCCGTTGCGCGGATCGATGATGCCGAAGAGCAAGGTTACGAACATCATCATGTCGTTGTCGTCGCACAGCTCGCGATTGACGCGCGAGACGATGGCGCCGGGATCGGCCACGCCATGCGACTGCTGCAAAAGAGCGGTGACGACGCGCAGCAGATTCTTGGCCCGCGCCATGAACATCGCCGGGGCGATGCCCTTACCCGAGACATCGCCGATGGCGAAAGCGAGCCGGCCATCCGTGGTCGGGAAGAAATCGTAGAGGTCGCCGCCGACTTCGCGTGCCGGCTCCATCACCGCGAAAATCTCGACCGGGAGCTCGGGTGACGGCGGCGGGAACACGCTCGGCACCATGCTCATCTGCAGCTTGCGCGCGGTTTCGAGCTCGTCCTCGATGCGTTTCAGATGCGCGCGCACCGCATCGCGCAATAATTTCTGTTCCAGTGTCGCGCTGACACGCGCGCGCAGCAGCGTCGGATTGAAAGGCTTGGGCAGGTAATCGACCGCGCCCAATTGGATGCAGCGCACGACGCTGTCCATCTCGTTGAGCGCCGAGATCACGATCACCGGCAGCTCATGCAACTGGCCGCCGGCTTTCAGCCGCTCCAGCACCTGATAGCCGTCGCATTTCGGCATCATCACATCGAGCAGCACGAGGTCGAAGGCGGTCTCGGCGATCAGCGCCAGCGCCTCCTCGCCATCGCCCGCGGTCGCGATCTCGCGATAGCCTTCGCGGTTGAGACGCCTCGTGAGGAGATGGCGATTGTCCTCGATATCGTCGACGACGAGAATGCGCGCACCTGTCAGCGCCGATGCCGGCCTCGCCTTTGTGTCGCTTTCCTCAGCCACCCCGACCTCTCCGTGGGCACACCCCCGCGTACCAGGAAGAACTCTAATCGCTTCGGCGCAGCGGCGCCATGTGTCGTGCCGTCACGTCGCCGACACAGGTCTCTGGGCCCGCGCATTGACCCTCTGCTGATTGACCATGGCCCGACCTTGGCTGCACATTGTCGTTAACGATGGGGATGGGAGGATTCGTATGGCCCAGAATAAAAAAGAGGCGGGGCGCAAAACCGGGCGCGATGAGACACCGTCGGTTGCCCGCCGCAATTTCCTGAAAGGCGCGACGCTCGCCGGCGCCGGCGCACTGGCCGCGCCGCTTGCTGCGCCTCTTCCGGCCGAGGCGCAACCCGCTGCACCGCCGCCGCCGGCCGCGCCGAGCATTCCGGCAGCGCCCAATCGCCAGGCCGAGCGCGGCACGCCGCCCGATCATGTCGGCGAGACGCAATCCTCCAGCGGCGGCGATTTCATGGTCGATATCATGCGCGGCCTCGACATCGAGCATGTCGCGGCCTTCTGCGGCTCGAGCTTTCGCGGCTTGCATGAATCGCTGATCAATTACGGCATGCTGACCGAGCCGCAGCTCGATTTCCTTGCCTGCATGCATGAGGAAGTCTCGGTCGCGATGTGCCACGGGTATGCCAAGATCGAAGGCAAGCCAATGGCGGCGATGATGCACGACACGGTCGGGCTGCAGCACGGCTCGATGGCGATCTACAACGCCTATGCCGATCGCGTGCCGATCTTCCTCATCACGCCGGCGTCGCCCGATGTGCGCACGCGCAGGAACATGGTGCCCTTCGTCCATTCGGTGCAGGACGGCGCCGCAATCGTGCGCGATTTCGTCAAATGGGACGATAAGCCTGCCTCGCTGCAGCATTGGGCAGAATCGGCGACACGCGCTTACAAATACGCGATGACGCCGCCTTACGGGCCGGTGCTGCTGGTCACGTCGAGCGACATGCAGGAAGACCCGATCGACGACGAGCCGGCGCCGACCAAACCGAAGCCGCCGAAGATTGCGCCGCCGCAGGCCGAGGACGGCGCGCTGCGCGAGGTCGCGAAGATGCTGGTCAATGCCGAAGCGCCGGTACTGGCCTGTGACCGCCTCGCGCGCACGCCGGCCGGCATGCAGCATCTGATCGAGCTCGCCGAGCTGCTGCAGGCGCCCGTGATAGACGGCTCGATGCGTATGAATTTCCCTTGGCGCCATCCTCTAAATCAGTCCAGCCGCCGCCGCGCCGTGATCTCGCAAGCCGACGTCCTCCTCGGCATGGAGATGACCGATTTCTGGGCGACGACGCATTCCTTCGTGCCGCATACCGAATACAGCACGCGCCGGAGCGTGAAGGCGGGCGCGAAGGTCATCAGCCTCACCGCGGTCGATCTCAACTTCCATGCGAATTATCAGGACTTCCAGCGCTACCCCGATGCCGATCTGGCGCTTGAGGGCGATGCCGAAGCGAGCCTCCCGTCGCTCATCGCGGCGTGCCGAGAACTGATCGACCAGGGCAAGAAGTCGAATTTCGAGCTGCGCGGCAAGAAGCTCGCCGAGGCGCATCAGAAAACGCTGGTCGAGATGCGTGGCCTCGCTGCAATCGGCTGGGACTCGCAGCCGATCCCGGTCGCGCGCATGGTGATGGAGCTCTACAACGTCATCAAGGACGAGGACTGGACCTACGCTTCCGGCTCGCAGATGCAGAATCAGTGGCCGCAGAAGCTGTGGCACGCCGACAAGCATCATCGCTATATCGGCGACGCGGGCGCTTACGGCATCGGCTACACGGCGCCGGCGACCTTGGGCGCGGCGCTCGCCAACAAGAAGCACGGCCGCATCACCGTGTCGGTCAATGGCGATGGCGATCTGATGTGCTGCCCCTCATCGCTCTGGACCGCGGCGCATGAGAAGATTCCGATTCTCTACATCGTTCACAACAACCGCGCCTGGCATCAGGAGATCATGGCGTTGCAGGTCACGGCCAACCGCATGCAGCGCGGCACCGACCGCACGCATATCGGCACGACGATCCGCGATCCCTACATCGACTACAGCAAGATGGCGCAGAGCATGGGCGTCTTCGGGCAGGGACCGATCACCGACCCAAAGGATCTCGGCCCGGCGATCAAGAAAGCGGTCGAGGTGGTGAAGCGCGGCGAGCCGGCGCTGATCGATGTCGTTGCGCAAGGGCGGTGAGGGTGATGAGGCAATTCCTTCTCGCCGCCGCAGCCGCGCTAACCTTTGCGGCCCCGGATTGGGCACAAGGCGCATCGTCCGGCGATGCTGCGCATGGCAAGCAGCTTTTCATGGCCGAAGCCTGCTACACCTGCCACGGGACGACCGCGGCCGGCGGCGGTCCCTCGGGTCCGGCGCTGGCGCATCAGGGCCTGCCCGCCGAGGCGATCATGCAGCAGTTGCGTCACCCGCAGACGCGCATGCCGGCCTATAGCGACAAAGTCCTGCCTGACAAGGACGTGGCGGATATCGTCGCCTATATCCAATCGCTGTCGCAGGGTCCGAAGCCGAACGCCAAGGACATTCCACTTCTCAACCAATAGCGAACCCAACCAATAGCCAATCAAGTGCAGCGGCCGCCTTGATCAGGACGCCGCGCCGAGGCATGACTCGGCTCGCGCTCAATATTTTCGCGCCCAATATTTTCGTACTGGGAATCTTGCCGCCGAGAGGATGAGGTCATGGGTCAGTTTGGAGTGGGTCAGCCGGTTCCGCGCGAGGAAGATCCCTATCTGCTGCGCGGCGCCGGCCGGTATGTCGACGATGTCCGTCTGCTCGATCTGAGCCGCGCCGTGGTCCTGCGCTCGCCCCATGCGCATGCGCGCATCCGCTCGATCAATATCGACGCCGCCAAGGCGGCGCCCGGCGTGTTGCTGGTCCTCACGGGCGAGACACCGGAGGTGGCCGCGCTCGGCCTGCAAGTGCCGCGCATGCCGCGCAAGCGCAAGGACGGCTCGCCCGGCTTCATCGCGCCGCAGCCGCATCTCGCGCGCGGCTTCGTGCGCTTCGTCGGCGACCCGGTCGCCTTCGTCGTCGCCGAGACCCTTAACCAGGCGAAGGACGCGGCCGAGCTGATCGAGGTGGATTACGAGCCGCTGCCCGCGCTGGTCTCGACGGCCGCCGCGGTCGAGCCGGGCGCGATCAAGATCTGGGACAATTGCCCCGACAACGTCGCCTTCTATCACGAGATCGGCAATAAGGCGGCGGTCGACGCGGCTTTCGCCCAGGCCGCGCATGTCATCAAGCATCGCATGGTGATCAACCGCATCACCGCGAACTCGATGGAGCCGCGCGGCAGCCTTGCCGAATATGACGGACGCGAGAACCGTTATGTCATCCGCTGCACGCTGCAAGCGCCGCATCGCAGCCGGGGGATCTTCGCGCAATTGCTGAAGGTGCCGGAAACCGCGGTCCGCGTTATCTGCGAGAATGTCGGCGGCGGCTTCGGCATGAAGGGGTCGCTCGGCCCGGAATATGTGCTGACGGCGCTCGCCGCGCGTTTGCTGCGCCGGCCGGTGAAATGGGTCGAGGAGCGCTCGGAAGGCCTGCTCGCCGACGAGCATGCGCGCGATAACGTCACCGATGCCGAGCTCGCGCTCGACAAGGACGGCAAGTTCCTCGCCGTCCGCACCAGGACGCTTGCCAATATCGGCGCCTATCACACCTCGGACCGCGCCGCCGGCCCGCCGCTCTCCAATCTCGGCTCGCTCGCCGGCACCTACACGACGCCGGCACTTTATTGCGAAGTGCTGGGCGTGATGACGCACACCCAGCTCACCGGCCACTACCGGGGCGCCGGCCGGCCGGAAGCATCTTATGTCATCGAGACCATGGTCGATCTTGCCGCGCGCAAACTGGGCATCGATCCGGCTGAGCTGCGCCGCCGCAACACCGTTCCGCTGATCACCGCGCCCTATAAGACGGGCCTTACTTTCATTCTCGACAGCGGC
The DNA here is from genome assembly GCA_035573175.1 of Allostellaceae bacterium. Classification (GTDB taxonomy): domain Bacteria; phylum Pseudomonadota; class Alphaproteobacteria; order ATCC43930; family CGMCC-115725; genus CAIKMD01. The sequence goes on along the minus strand of DATMZZ010000330.1, from coordinate 3,111 downwards.
AATTTCGGCAAGAATCTCGGCGATGCGCTGAAGATGGCGGATTATGCCGGCTTCGCGGCGCGCGTCGCCGAATCGAAGAAGCGCGGCAAGCTCCGCGGCATCGGTGTCACCAACACGATCGAGGGCACCGCCGGCGGCATGCTGGAACATGCCGAGATCCGCTTCGACTTTACCGGCACGCTGACCTTGATGATGGGCACGCATGACCATGGCCAGGGCCATGGCACGACCTTCAAGCAGATTCTGAGCGATCGGCTTGGCATCGATGCCGACAAGGTGCGGTACCGCAACGGCGACACCGACGAGGTGCTGACCGGAACTGGCACGTTCGGCTCGCGCTCGACCGCTTGCGGCGGCTCCGCGCTTGTTATCGCCGCCGACAAGGTGATCGCGCGCGGCAAGAAGCTCGCCTCGCATTTCCTCGAGGCGGCCGAGGCCGATATCGTTTTCGAGTGCGGCAAATTTGCGGTCGCCGGCACAGACAAGGCGATCACCCTGATCGATGTCGCCAAGGCGTCCTATATGCCGGGCCGCCTGCCGCGCGGCTCGGAGATGGGGTTGTTCGAGACCGGCACCTATGATGGCGGCGCGCCGACCTATCCCAATGGCTGCCACATCTGCGAGGTCGAGATCGACGAAGGCACGGGCGCGATCGAGATGGTGCGCTATGTCGCGGTCGACGATTGTGGCCGCGTGATCAATCCGCTGCTGCTCGAAGGCCAGATGCATGGCGGCATCGCGCAAGGCGTCGGCCAGGCGCTGATGGAAGATCTGCATTACGAGCGCGAATCGGGCCAAGTGATGTCGGGCTCGTTCATGGATTACGCGATGCCGCGCGCCAGCGATTTCTGCGCCATCGAGATGGAAAGCAACGAGGTGCTGGCGAAGACCAATCCGCTCGGCGTCAAAGGCGGCGGCGAAGCGGGCACCGTCGGTGGACTGGCGGCGATGATGAACGCGATCAACGACGCGCTCGCCCGCGCCGGCGCCGGTTACCTGCAGATGCCGTGCACGCCGGAGAAGGTCTGGCGCGCGCTGCAGGCCGTTAACACCAAGCAGGCGGCGGAATAGAGGCGGCGATCACGCCGCCTTCTTCTTGCGCCGCGTCGCGAAGGACCGCGTGATGCGCTGACGCATGCGAGTGCGCAGCTTCGACTGCGCGACGCCAAAGCGCCGCCGCATGCTGAGCCGCGCGCCTTCCTTCGTCTTGACGAGATGCAGCGTGCGGTCGTGGAAATTTTCCAGCCCCGGCCGGTGCCCGACCGAGATCAGCGTCGTCCAGCGCAGCTCGTCGTTGAAGATGCTCATCATCGCGGCTTGGTTGTCGTCATCGAGGGCCGCGGTCGCCTCGTCCATGAAGATCCATTCCGGCTTGTGCAGCAGCGCACGAACGAAAGCGATGCGCTGCTGCTCGCCGCCGCTGAGTAAGCGATCCCAGCGCTCATTCTCATCCATGCGCGGCGCGAGATGCGCGAGGCCGCAGCGCTTCAGCGCCGCCGCCATTGCCTTGCGGTTGAAGCGCCGCGGCGAAGCAGGATAGGCGATCGCGGCGCGCAGCGTACCGAGCGGCAGATAGGGCCGCTGCGGCATGAACATGATCTTGCTGCGCTGAGGCAGCAGGATCGTGCCGCTGCCCCAGGGCCAGAGGCCCGAGGCGGCGCGCATCAGCGTGCTCTTGCCGCTGCCCGATTCGCCCTGGATCAGCACTTTCTCGCCGCGCGCGATCTGCGCATTGGTCTCGGCGATCACGACATTGCCGTCGGCGAGCGTGATCTCGAGGTCCGCGAAGGCGATGACTTCCTCGTTCTCTTTTGCTTCTTCCTCGATCAGCTCGATCTTCGTCACATCGCCGCTTTCGGTTGTCGATTCGATCGTCGTCTGCAGCATTTCTTCGAATTCGAGCAATCGCGTCACATGCGAGCGCCATTCGGCGATGAGGGGGAAATTGTCGACGAACCAGGTGAGGCTGGTCTGCACTTGCCCGAAAGCGGCCGTGATCTGCATCAGCCCGCCCAGCGAGATCTGATCGGCGAAATAGCGCGGGCTCGCGACGAGAGTCGGATAGATAATGCCGAGCATCGCATAGCCGTTGGTCATCCACATCAGCCGGCGCTTGGCCCGCATCAGCACGAGTTGCGCCGCCATCACCAGGCCGAAATTGCGATTCAAGACTTTCTGCTCGTCGGCCTCGCCGCCGATCAGCGCGATGCTCTCGCTGTTCTCCCGGAGCCGCACGAGCGCGAAGCGGAAATCCGCTTCGGCGGCGGTGTGCTGGACATTCGCCGGCACGATCGGCCGGCCGACCCAATAGGTAAGGAGCGAGCCGATGGCCGCATAGATGATCGCCGCCGCGACCATGTAGCCCGGAATATCGAGCGTGACGCCAAAGAGCGCGACGGTGAGCACGCCGGAGAGCGACCAGAGAATGCCGATGAAGGACATCAGCGTCAGCGCCGCGTTGACGATGCCGATCGCGAAATCGACCGCCATCTCCGTCGCGCCGCGGATATTCTCGGCGATGCGCTGATCCGGATTCTCGATGCCTTCGCCGACGAAATTGAGCTGGTAGTGCCGCCCGCCTTCGAGCCAGCCGCCGGTCAGCCGCGATGTGAGCCAGCGCCGCCAGCGCAATTGTAGAAGCTGCTTCACATAGACTTGATAGACCGCGACACCCATGCTGATGCTGCCGAGCGCCGCGAAGATCGCCATCTGACGCAGGAAGGCAGTCCAATTGTGATATTGGAGCGCGTCGAAGAAATCGCGGTTCCAGACATTGATGCGAATCTGGATCGCGATCTGCAGCAAGGTGAGCAGCAACACCCCGCCGGCGAGAAACCGTGCGCGCCAGCGCTCATCCCCCGCCATGAAAAAGGGTCCGGCCAGCCGCAGAAAGCGGCGCATGAAGCCCGTTTCGGGCGAGGAAGGTGCTGGGTTTTCCGCCATGAACCGGTCCGGTGCGAGGTTTTCCGTGCCTATAACCCCCGAGACCGGGCCTGCGTTCGGTGGCCTACCGCCCGGCGGCACGCTATGGATTCGGACCGGGAGGAAATCATGGCCAAGCGCGCGACGCGGGATTCGGGCTTTGTCGGCATCGATGCGGTGATTTTCGGC
>DATMZZ010000329.1:0-5020 GCA_035573175.1 Allostellaceae bacterium | reverse complement strand
CGCTACAAGCTGCGGCAAGGCAAGAGCATCGGCGATATCCGCTTCGACAATCTCTTCTATGCCGACAAGGCGAAGGAATCCTACGCTACCTTCAAGCAGCTGCGCGATGCCGGGAAGATCGCGCCGGGCACGCGCTTCCAGGTCGACCTCGTGCCGGCGCATTCGGTGCTCTGGCTCTTCCTCGCCGAAGACCTGCAAGCGCCGGTCGATCCGATCTACAACGACGCACTCAAGCGCGAGATCGACAAACTCGCCGCCGCGATCCCGCATCAGGACCTGACCATCCAGTTCGACGTCGCCTCCGCGGTCTTCGCGCGGCTGCAGCGCGAAGACACCGGCGTCTATGGCGACAACAAAGCCGCGATGCAGGACAAATTCGCCGCCATCCTCGCCGATCTCGCCAACCATGTGCCGGCCGATATCCCGGTGCTGTTCCATTTCTGCTACGGCGACAGCAACCACCGCCACGTCGTCGAACCCACCGATATGGGCGACATGGTCGATATGGCGACGCGGCTCAACGCGAAGGTGAAGCGGCCGATCAATCTGATCCATATGCCGGTGCCGCGCGACCGCAGCGATGATGCCTATTTCGCGCCGCTGAAGAAGCTTCAGCTTCAGCCGGAGACGGTCTTCGCCCTCGGCCTCGTCCATCACACCGACGGGCTGGAGGGCACGGCGCGGCGTATGGCGACGGCGCGGAAATACGCGCCGAATTTCGCCATCGGCACGGAATGCGGCTTCGGCCGCCGCAAGCCCGAGACCATTCCCGACCTCTTGCGCATCCATGCCGAGGCCGCAAAGCTCGACTGACGCCGCCCATCGCGCCAAGGGGGAGGAAATGAGCACTCGCATTCTCGCCGCGCTGACCGGTTTGGCGCTCCTCGCCGCCGGGCCCTGCCTCGCCGCCGACAAGCTGCGCATCGGCAAACCCGAGCCGACGGGCTTCGATTTCGCGCCCGTCGAGGTCGGGATCGAGACCGGCATCTTCGCTAAGCACAATATCGAGGCCGAGAGCATCGCCTTCGGCGGCGCCGCGCGCGAGCAGCAGGCGCTGGTCGCGGGCAGCATCGATATCGCGCTCGGCTCCGGGCTCGAACTCAGCGCCATCGTCAAAGGCGCGCCGGAGAAGGCGGTCGCGGCGATGTATGGTGCGCCGCGCAACATGTGCATCATCGTGCTGCCGAATTCGCCGATAAAGGACCCCTCGCAGCTCAAGGACAAGTCGATCGCCGTCTCCGGCCCCGCCTCCCTCACCGCCTGGGTGGCGAAGGAAACCTCGAACCGGCAAGGCTGGGGGCCGAACGGCGTGAAGATCGTCGGCCTCGGCAGTCTCGAAGGCATGACGGCGCAGCTCTTCTCGGGCAATGTCGACGCCTCGGTCGATTCCACCGAGAACGCCTATCAGCTCCAGGCACAGAACCGCGCGCGCATCCTGATCAGCATGGGCTCGGTCGTGCCGGAATTCCTCACCCATGTGATCTTCGCCTCGAACGATCTCATCGCGCGCAATCCCGATCTGCTGCGGCGCTTCCTCGTCTCCTGGTTCGAGATCATCGCCTATATGAACGCGCATGAGGACGAGACCCTTCGCATCACCAACAAGGTGACGGGCCTCACGCCGGAGATCGCCAAGACGGTTTATAAGGAGCAGATGCCGATGTTCTCGCTCGACGGCCGCTTTGATCCGAAAGCGCTCGCCGTGGTCGAGCGCACGTTCGGCGATCTCGCTCTTCTCGATCACACACCTGACATGAAGACGCTCTATACGGAAGAATTCCTGCCCCAACACTGAGAGAACTACGCGCTGAGAAGAGGCACATCATGAGCCAGCAGAACACCGACCGTATCCAAATCACGCATATCGGCAGCCTGCCGCGGCCGCATGATCTTCTCGACCAGATCAAGGCGAAATACACCGGGCAGAGCTACGACGAAGGAACCTTCGACAGCACCCTCTCCCGCGCCGTCCAGGATTCGATCCGCCAGCAAGCGGCTTGCGGCATCGATTATGTGACCGACGGCGAATTCTCCAAGCCGGGGTTCTTCTCCTATATCCAGGCACGGCTCGAGGGGTTCGAGGCACGCAATCAGCGCTTCCCGATGTTCGAGAAGGAAGTCGCGGCGTTCCCGGAATATTATGAGGAGTATTTCAAAGCCGCGATGCTGGGCGGCGCGGCCGTGCCGATGCGGCCGATGGTCTGCGTCGGGCCGGTGAAATACAAAGGCGAGTCGCTGGTCCGAACCGATATCGCGAATGTGAAAGCCGCGGCCGAGATGGCCGGCGTGCCGCATGACCACATCTTCCTGCCGGCGACGGCGCCTTCAGGCGTCGGCCGCAACGAGTATTACAAAACCGACGAGGAATTCTTTCACGCTCTCGCCGCCGAGCTCGGGAAGGAATATCACGCGATCGCCGAGGCCGGGCTAATCGTGCAGATCGACGACCCCTTCCTGCCCGACATCTTCGTCGATCCGCATCTCGACGAGAAGCAGATGAAGCGCAAGGCCGAGATCTATACCGAAGCGACGAATGCGGCGATCAAAGGCATCCGGCCGGAGCAGATACGCTTCCACACCTGCTATGGCATTAATGAAGGGCCGCGCATCTACGAGGCCGCGCTTTCCGACATCATTCGCTATGTGCTGAAAATAAAAGCCGGGCAGTTCAGCTTCGAATGCGCCAATCCGCGCCACGAACATGAGTACCATCTCTTCGAGGACATCAAGGTCCCCGACGGCCGCGTCGTCTGTCCCGGCGTCATCACCCATGCCAGCAACATCGTCGAGCATCCCGAGCTCATCGCCGAGCGGCTGATGCGCTTTGCCAAGATCGTCGGGCGCGAGAATGTCATGGCCGGCGCCGATTGCGGCTTCTCCTCGCAGGCGCTCTACCACACCGAAGTCCATCCGACGGTGGTGTGGGAGAAATTCAAGGCAATGCGCGAAGGCGCCGACATCGCGACCGAAGAGCTGTGGAAGAAGCGCAAAACCGCTGCCAAACCGGCGCGCGCCGCCAAGAAGGCGAAAACCGCGAAAAAAGCGAAACGCGCGAAGGCGAAGAAGCGGTAAATCGAGCGCGCTACTCGTTTCTCGTCATTGCGGACAACCCGGCTAATCGCTCTTCGCGATTGGCCCCTCCGGGTTCACGCGCGAAGAGCGCGTGAACGGGTTGTCAGCAAAGCAATCCAGTGGTTGAGACAGACTGGATTGCTTCGGCCTTAGGCCTCGCAATGACGATGTGAAAGGACGATCGCGCGCATCGGGTCAGTTCCCCGCCTTCACTTTCGCCGTCTCGGCGCGGAACGCGGCAAGCACCTTCGCGCCGTCCGGCGTCGATTTGACGAAATCATCGATCACCGGCTCGACGGCCTTGCGCCATTTCGCGGCGATCTCCGGCGATTGCTGGATGATGTGGTGCTTGTCGCCAAGCGCCTTCACCATATCGCGGCCTTCATTATCGACATCGTCCCAGAATTTGCCATAGAAGCGGCTTTCGGCCTCGCCGGAATTGTCGTCGAGGATCTTCTTCACTGCGGCCGGCAGCGCGTCGTATTTCTTCTTCGCCATGAAGACCATGCCGGTGGTGCCGCCGAGCTTGGTCTCGAGGTGATAGAAGGTCACGTCCTGCAGCTTGAAGGGCTGGAATGCGGTCCATTGCACCATCACCGCATCGACCATGCCGCGCTGTAGCGCGGTGTAATAGTCGCTCGTGATCATCGAGAGCGGCGTCCCGCCCAGCCGCTCGATCGTATCGGCGCCGACCTTCGCCCCGGTCGCGAGCTTGAGGCCCCTGAGATCGTCGAAGGTCTTCGGCCGCTTCGCGTAATGGACGCCCGAAGGCGGAAAGGTGATCATATAAAGCGGCTGCACCGTGTCGTATTCGGCATTGAACAGCCCGCTCTTATAGACGCGCCACAAAGCGGTCGAGCCGATCTCCGCCTTGTCGACCTCGAAAGGCAGGCCGCCGACCGCGGTGCGCGGGAACTTGCCGCCGATCGCCGATTGCAGACCCCAGGATATCTGGATCACATCGTCCTGCACCCGCGAATAGAAATTGCCGAGATTGGCGATTTCCGAGCCATCGCGCACATCGATATGGACGATGCCTTTGCCCTGCGTGTTGATCTTCTCGGCCCAGGGGTGCAGCACGCGCATATTGAGATGCACCTGCGTCGGCAAGGTCGTGCCGAAGAGCAGATTGACCTCATCCGCCTTCGCCGTCGGCGCCGCCGCGACGCACAGCGCGGCTGCGATCATCGCCGCAAATCTATTCGCCATGATTCCCTCCTTAACCCCCTGCTGGTATGTTCTCAGATTCCGGTCCGCCATAATCGACGACGAAAAAGCGCAGATGCTGCGCATTCTTCTCGCTGCGCGCGTTGCCGATGAAGGCGTGGTGGTTCATCCACAGCAAATCCGGCGCGCCGGTCTCGATGAGCGGCGTCGAAGCGCCGTAATAATCGGGACCGCGCGCGGCGGGCTCGCCGCGCAGCAGCTTTTGCAGGATTTCGGGAGTGGCGTAACGCCGGCCCGAGGCGCGCACATAGATCAGATGGCCGTCCTCGGTGCGCAGATTGTAGCGTGCGTCGAGCTCGGCATAGCGGTCGCTGTGGAGGATCTGCCAATCATGGCCGCCGAGCACGACGCCTTTGACAGCCTTGGTCGAGAACGTGCCGCCGGTCTGCGCCGGCACTTCGAAGGTGCCGCCAGTGAGCGTCTGGATGCGGCGGATGCCCTTGCCCATATCGCCAACAATCTCGAATGGCGTACAATCGACACGCAGCGTCATGGCCAGGCGCAAGACGGGATCGTTCGGTGAAACGCTCATTCAGTCCCCGCCCTCCCCGATCTTCGCGGCTCATGGCGCACGAAATTATCGATTGTGATCTTTTTCGATCCTGATCTAAATTTGTGCAAGCGTCAACTTGCGTAAAGCGCGCCGGGCCATGGACCGTCAGGAATTTTCGCCGCTCGCACCGATCGACTTCGGCATCGACGCCGAGGCGCCCGTCGGCTT
>DATMZZ010000328.1:0-18475 GCA_035573175.1 Allostellaceae bacterium | reverse complement strand
GTCGAGCATCCCGGTGCGGGTGAGGCGCATGATCGCCGGCATCACCGAGGTGCCGAGCGTGATTGTCGGCATAATGAAATTCGAGAAATGATCGGTGCCGGAGATCGGCAGCCAGCGCAGGGTTACCCCAAAGACAATGATCAGGATGAGGCCGAACCAGAAATTCGGCATGCCCTGGCCGAGGACGGCGAGGCCGAGGGACATCCGGTCGATCCAGCTATTCGGCCGCGTTGCCGCGACCACCCCGAGCGGGATCGCGATCAAGAGGGCAAAGATCAGCGCCATGACCGAAAGCTGCGCCGTCACCCCGATGCGCTGGCCGATCAGGAAGGTTACAGGCTCGTTAGTAAAGAGCGAGCGGCCGAGATCGCCATGCAGCGCTTTCCACACCCAATCGAAGTATTGGATATAGAGCGGCCGGTCGAGGCCATAGAGATGAGCGGTCTGGGCAATCTGCTCCTGGGTCGCGGTATCGCCCGCGAGCGCCGAGGCAAGGTCACCCGACAGCCGCAACAGAGTGAAGCCGATAATCGAAACGGTGACCGCGACGAGCAGCGCGATCAAGGCACGATGGATCAGAAACCGCGACATGGCAGGCGTTTCTCGCGTCAGAACTCCCTGTCTACCCGCCGCCGCGCTATCGAGATTTTCTTAGGCGCGCGACGACAGTCGAAGCCTAGCACTGGCCCCGGCGCTTTGAAACGGGCTTGTTTGTCGACCATCCCACCGCCGTCGCAGTGGGCGGCGGCCCGCGGTCTCAGCCTTTCAGCCTTAAGGACGGCGCTCGGCCGTCCGTCCCACGCCAATGCGCTTGCGGTTATGCGCATTCCGGCAGAAACTCTGTGCCAAAGATCGGGCCCAAATATTCGACAAGGGGAGGCGATTGGTGCGCAAGCTCTTGGCGACGATTTTCGCGGCGGCGGCGCTTCTTGCGCTCGGCACCGCGCCCGCTTCGGCCGGCAAGGCCGACGATACGCTCCGCATTGCGGTGGTCGATTGGTGGAGCACGCTCGACCCTTATCAATTCCCGCTGGACGAGGCGGGCGTGTTTTATCGGGGCGTCTATGAGACGCTCATCCGCTACGACGAGCGCACGCACAAGATCGTGCCGCGTCTTGCCAAGGCTTGGCGCCAGGTCGATGACAAGACGGTCGAATTCGATCTGCGGGACGATGTGAAGTTCCACAACGGCGATCATTTCGATGCCGATGACGTCGTGGAAACGATTCGCTTTCTGCTCGATCCGAAAACGCAACTTCGGTTCAAGGACGTCTATACCTGGATCGACAAAGTCGAGAAGGTCGATCAATACAAGGTACGGATTACCGCCAAAGAGGCTTTCGCCACCGAGCTCACCGGCTTCGGCTATCGCTTCTACATCTATGATTCGAAGGTGCTGAACAAGCTCGAGAACAAGGCCGATTACGGCCGCTTGGGTGCGATCGCGACCGGGCCGTACAAGGTCGTGTCGCTCGACCAGCAGAAAATGGTGCTGACGCGTTTCGACGATTATTACGACAAGAGCCGGCTGGCGCCGGTCAAGAACATCATCGTCAGGCCGATCCCCGACCGTCAGACGCAGATCGCGCAGTTCATGACCGGCAATATCGATCTCATCCGCAATCCGACAGCGGATCTCGCGCGCGAGCTGGCGAAGGATCCGAATAGCCGCGTGACGCCCATGCATAACGGCTTGCTGATGTATGTGACCCTCGACGCCGCCGGGCGCTCCGACAACAAGGTGATGACGGATCAGCGCGTTCGCAAGGCGTTCATGGAAGCGATCGACCGCCAGGCGTTGACGAAGACCGTCATTCCCGGCGGCCAGATCGCGCAGATACTCGACGGCATCTGCGTTCCCGCCGATGTCGGTTGCGTCTCGTCGACCAAGCCGCCGGATTACAATCCCGAGCACGCCAGGAAGCTGCTGGCCGAGGCCGGCTATCCCGATGGCTTCGACCTCGAGCTGGACGTCCACCAGCCGCTGGCCGATATCGGCGAGGGGATCGCCGGCATGCTGCGCAAGGTCGGCATCCGGGCAACGGTGCGTCCGCTGCCGCTGACGCTTTATGTGCGGATGCGTGGCGAGGGCAAGTTCACGGCGTTCCTGGGCTTCTATCCAACCACCGCGCAGCCGGATATGGACAACATCATGGACTTCTTCTTCGACGGCAACCGCGACTATTGGGGCGCCGATCCGGTGATCAAGGAAGCGCAAAAGCTCGGCGCGGTCGAGAAAGACATCGAGAAGCGCGGCGATATCTATAAGAAGGCCATCGACCACGTGAATAACAAAAATTACATCTTGCCGGTGGCCGATTTGCCGATGGTCTTCATCCATACCAAGGATGTGGTCGTCAAAGAGAACCCCCTCACGCCGATCAACACTCAGGTCGACGACTTCTACTGGGCGCGATAGCTGCCGCGCTCATCCGGTAGGCGTGGGACACCGCGCTCCAGGTTTCTGAAGCAAGGGGCGGAAATTGGAGGGTGATCGTGGGAGCGCGCCTCGGCTTTCCCACTTAAAGTTGCTTGCGGTCTTTTGGGTTCTGTCAGAAACTCCCGGCAAAGTTTCGTGAACGGGAGGCTATCGGTGCGTAAGATTTTGGCGGGCATTCTTGGCCTGGCAGCATTGCTATCAATCGGCGCAACGCCGGCGAGGGCGAACAAGGCGAATGATACACTTACGGTCGGCGTCCACGATTGGTGGAGCACGCTCGATCCGTATCAATTTCCGCTCGACGAGGCGAATGTCTTCTACACCATCGTCTATGAGACGCTGATCGGCTACGACGAGCGCGAGCATAAAATCGTGCCGCGGCTCGCCAAGGCCTGGCGCCAGGTCGACGAAAAGACGGTCGAGTTCGATCTTCGCGACGATGTGAAATTCCACAACGGCGACAAATTCGATGCCGATGATGTCGTCGGAACGATCAACTATCTGCTCGATCCCAAGGTCCCGCTGCGCTTCAAGAGCGTTTATGACTGGGTCGAGAAGGTCGAGAAGATCGGCCCTTACAGCGTGCGGATCACCGCCAAGCAGCCGCTCGCCAGCGAGCTGCTCACCTTCGCCTATCGCTTTTATATCTACGACACGAAGGTGCTGAACAAGCTCCAGAACAAGGCCGATTACGGCCGCATGGGCGCGATCGCGACCGGACCTTACAAGGTCGTCTCGCTCGACCAGCAAAAGATGGTGCTGGTGCGCAACGACGATTACTACGCGAAGGATGGGCCCTACAGCGCGCATATCAAGAATATCGTCGTCCGGCCGATCCCCGATCCGCAAACGCAGATCGCGGAATTCATGACCGGCAATATCGATCTCATCCGCAACCCGTCGGCCGACACGGCGCGCCAGCTCGCTCAAGCGCCGAACACGGTCGTGACGCCGATGCATAACGGCTTGCTGATGTATATCACCCTCGATGCGGCAGGCCGCTCGGACAACAAGGTGATGAAGGACGAGCGCGTGCGGAAAGCCTTCATGGAGGCTATCAATCGCAAGGAGCTCGCCAAGACCGTCATCCCCGGCGGCGAGATCGCGGAGTTGCTCAACGGCATCTGCATCCCGAGCAATATCGGCTGCGTCTCCTCGACCAAGCCGCCCGATTACAACCCGGAGGATGCCAAGAAGCTCTTGGCCGAAGCCGGCTACAAGGACGGCTTCGATCTCGAGTTCGATGTCCATGAGCCGCTGAGCGAGATCGGTCAGGCGATCGCGGGCCAGCTACGCAAGGTCGGCATCCGCGCCAGCGTGCGGCCGCTGCCGCTGACGCTCTATGTCCGCCTGCGCGGCGAGGGCAAGCTGACGGCGTTCCTCGGCTTCTACCCGACGAGCGCGCAGCCCGATATGGACAACCTCCTCGACTTCTTTTTCAGCGGCAATCGCGACTATGTGGGTAACGACCCGGTTATTCGCGACGCGGAGGCGAAAGGCGCGGTCGAGTTCGACCAGAAGAAGCGCGATGCGATCTACGAGAAGGCGATCGACCATATCAACAACCATCATTTCATCCTGCCGGTCGCCGACCTGCCGATGGTGTTCGTTCACACTAAGGAAGTTGCGGTGAAAGAGAACCGCATCTCGCCGATCCAAACCGTGGTGACGGATTTCTACTGGGCGCAGTAGGACTTCATCCGTCATTGCGAGCGTCCCTCGACAAGCTCGGGATGAGGGCGAAGCAATTCAGGGCGGCAGACGCCGCTCTGGATTGCTTCGCCGGGCTAACGCCCTCCGCAGTGACGTAAGGTTTATCGATCAGCGCTCGCGCGCTCAGAAATCGATATTTCCCTTCTCGTGCTGATCGTAGAGATACCCGCCGAGCAGGCCGGCGCCTGCGCCAACGAGGGCGCCCAGCCCGGCATTCCCGCCGATAGCGCCTAAAGCGGCACCGCCGGCGGCACCGATCCCGCCGCCGCTCAGGGTGCGCGACCCAGTAGTTTGACCGCAGGCCGTCAGTGTCAAAGCGATGGCGGCAGCCGCGATCGATACGCTGATTTTTTTCATCGCAAACCTCGCTTTGCCAAGCTCATTTACACGGCCATTTGGCCGCAAGCGCGCGCACGGCGCCATACACCGCCGGATCGCCCATGAATTTCTGGTTCCCCTGATTGGCGCTCGCCCAGGTGATGAACGCCTGTATTCCTTGATCGCGGGTTGCCGTCGACGGATAGCAGATCAACCTTTTCAAATGCCGCCGGTCCGAGATGGCGTCGTGATAACTCACGGCTCCAGCTAGAAATCCCTCGCACAAAGCGAGTTCTTCGGGCGCTTGCGCATCGCTCGGTGCAGGCGTGCATACCCGATAGAGATCTTGCGTGCTTCTGAGCGCCAAGACCGCGGGATCGGCGGCTTGGGCGAAGCTCGGTAGGCAGACGACGGCGACAAGCGTGAGCCAGGGAGCGATGCGCATTTGCAAATTCTCCAAGCGAACGGGATACGGCAATCCTCGGCCGTTCACTTTGGGCAGGCCATCAGGTCGATTGAGTAGATGACCCGTTCCAATGGCGAAGGAATCTCTACGCACCTTCGGTATTGGGCCCACGCGATTGCGGGTCGACAGAGGACTGTCCTAGGTCGAACCCCGGAATGAAATAAGGGTTTTCCCGATTCACTTGCGCGCCAGTCCCTATATCCCGCGACACGCGGAGAGGGTTACGACGCGCCCCTGACCTTATCGATAAGGGCGAGTGCGTCGGCCGGCGGCGCATCGGCGCGCCAGGCGACATGGCCATCGGGCCGCACCAGCACGAGGCGGCGCTCGTAAAGCGCGACGATCTTCTCGTCGGCGAGATCGACAATCGTGAGCGGCATATGCCGCGTCTCGGCCGCGGCGGCAATGTCGGCGACTAACGGTGGCGCTGCGCCGAGGCGCAGCAGCACAAATCCCTTGCCGAAGAGGTCGAGGATCGAGCGACCGTTCTCCTCTGGGTCGGGTGGGAGCCAGGCATGCGGTGCGCGCGTGCCGGGCCGCGCCGAGGGCACGAACTGTTTCGTCTCGACCGAGATCGCCGGGCTGCCGTCGCTGATCACGATCGGCGACGGGTCGTAGCAAAAGCCGAGGCGCAGATTCTCGGTGAACATCGGCATGTTGGCGTGGTTCGTGGCGTAGAAAACCTCGGCCCAGCGCTTACGCAGCGCGTCGCCCTCGGGCGTGTCCTTGTCGATCTCGGGTCCGCAGGGCAGGGAAGAGAGCAGCTCGAACTCGCCGGTGCAGGCGCGGACATTGTTGAGCGCGACCGGTTTGCGCTCGATCTCGTAGCTTTCGAGCAGCTTCTCGCCGCCCCAGCCTTGCAGCATGGCGGTGAGCTTCCAGCCGATATCGAGCGCATCCTGCAGCCCGGTATGGAGGCCGAGCCCGCCGGTCGGCGAATTCTGATGCGCGGCATCGCCGGCGATGAAGACGCGCTTGCCGTCGCGATAGCGGGTCGCGACGCGCTCGCGCCGCTCCCAATGCATGACCGAGATCACTTCGTAGCTGAAATCGCGGCCGGCGAGGCGGCGCATGTAATCCGGCGTGTCGTGGCCTTCGAGCGCCTTCAGTACCGAGAGCCGCCAAGTCTCGTTGCCGTCGATGCCGATGATCTCGCCCCAGGTGCCGTCTGTATCGGTGAAGCGGAAGAAGCGCGCCCAGCCCTTGTCGTGCAGCTCCATCAACTCGCGCGAGCGGAAATAGATATTGGTGCTCTTGGCGAAGACGCCGACGCCCTCGTAATCGAGCGTGAGCTGGCTCGCGACCGCGCCGTCGGCGCCGTCGCAGCCGACGAGGTATTCGGCTTCGATGATTTCGCTCTGGCCGGTTTTGCGGTCGGTAACGGTGGCGCGCACGCCGTCCGCATCCTGCTCGAAGGCATCGAGGCTCGTCATATGGCGCAGCGTGACCGATGGCAGGCTGCGCACGCGTTCCAAGAGGATCGGGTCGTAGAAGATCTGGGCGCAGCCGCAATCGGGCTCGGGCGTGAAAGGCGGATGCTTGTCGACATAGGGCGGAATACGCACGCGGGTCAGCGACGGCCCGATCATGCTGGTGCAGTAGACGAAGTCATTGGGCCGGGTCTGCGGCCAGCCGTTGCGCTTCACCTTCTCGGAAATGCCCCAGCGGCGATTCAATTCCATGCTTCGCACGGAAAGGCCGCTCATCTTCGGCACGCTCAGCGAGCCGTCGCGGCGCTCGAACAAGGTGCAGGGGATGCCGGAAAGACCGAGCTCGACGGCGAGCGCCAGCCCGACCGGGCCGCCGCCAGCGATCAGCACCGGAATTTTCGCCATCGTCGGCTCTCGCTATTGCAGATAGCTGCGCAGCAGCGCGACGACGTGCTGCTCGTAGGGCTCGAGCTCTTCCGCCTGGGTGCAGGTGTATTGGCTCATCAATTTCGCATCGACGGCCTCGCCGGGATCGCCTTTGGGCACGTCGACGCGCTGGCTGTTGAGCTTCACCGCCTGCATCAGCACGGTCTGCGTATCTTTCGACAGCAGCCAATTGACGAAGAGCTTCGCGGCGTTGGGATGCGGCGCCTTCACCATGTATTCGATGGCGCCGACGCCGGGGCTCCAAAGATGCAGGCCCTGCACCTTGACGAAATTGTCGAGCGAGGCGCCGCGCGCCGCGTAATCGACGAAAGTCGCATTCGGCAGGCCGAAAGCGATCGGATAGCGGCCGGAAGCGAGCCAATCCATCATCTGCCGCGGCTCGCCGGTAATGACCGGTTTTTGCGCCATCAGCTTCTTGATCGGCTCGTCGCCGAAGAGCTTGTTGATCACGGTGAGGGTGTTGAGCGCGGCGCCGCCGCGCGGATCGGCCATCGAGATCTTGCCGGTCCATTGCGGCGCATCGAGCGTCTGCATGGTCGGCGGTGCGTGGCCGTTCAGCTTCGCCTTGTTGTAATAGACGCTCTGGCTTTCATAGGCGACGAAAGCCGGGAAGAACTTCTTCTCCTTGTCGAGGAAAAGCCCGTCGAAGCCGGCGCCCCAATTCTTCTCATCGGTGATCTCGGGCAGGATGAAGAGCGGCTTGACCGGCGCGAGCTCGCCCTTGTTCTTCATGTTGTAGGACGGCGAATCGATGCCGCCGATGCGCAGATCCCAGAGATACTGCCCGGCCTCATGTTCCTTGACGATGCGCGGCCAGAAATCGCGGCTCGCGACCGGCGTCATCTCGGTCTTGATGTCGGGATAGGCCTCCTGGAATTTCGCCAGCGCGTCGCGCCAGGCACGGCCCGACGGCACCGAAAGCACGAGCGAGCCTTCCTTCTTTGCCGCTGCAACGGTCGCGTCCCAATCGGCTTTCCAATCGGCGCGGGCGGGCGTGGCATTGACGACGAACAGAGTCGTCATTGCGAGGAGCGCAGCGACGAAGCAATCCAGGAATCTCATGCGCGGCCCTGGATTGCTTCGCTTCGCTCGCAATGACGTGGAAATAATCTGAGTCATCATCACTCCGCCGCTGCGGGCTTGATCTGCCGCTGTTTCCAGACATCGTGGTAATCGACATTGTGCGGCACGATCTCGGAGACGACGACAATATGCGACATGTCGTTCTCCGCCGGCGAGGTCACGACATGGCCGGGTTTGCGGCCGGCGCTCACGTCCTCGATCGCGTTCAGCAATTGCCGCCGCGCCACGACGATGCAGGTGTCGGAGACGCCAAGATGCTCGTTCTCGCGCTTATGGATGGTGCCCGGCGTTTCGGTCGCGAAAGCGTCGTGCACCGGGAAATAGGTGCCCATGCCGGTGTAGTTCTCGGTCTTCTGCTTTTCGCGGTCCTGCAGGTACCGGTTCGCCTTGTTGCGGACATAGCGATGATCGCGGATCTCGTGTGCGATCTCCGCCTCGTAGCGTTCGCGCGCCACGCTGCGCACGCGGTTGAAGATGAAATCGAAGCGGTAATGCGTCTCGTCGTCGATCGGCACATGCCAATGCACCGAATAGCCTTCGCCGACGCGGCCTTCATTGCCGATGATCGCCGCCTTGTTGGGCAGGATAAAATTGGTGATGCGGACGTATTTGCCTTGCTCGCCCGAATTGCGCACGGAGTAGATGCGCACGCCGTAATCGGTGCGCTCGGCTTCGAGCTTCGGCCGGCCGTCCTCGCGATAATACTGGTCGGCGGATTTTTGGCTGCCCGGCACGTTGCGGCTGTCGATGCGCTTGATCGGCTTGTGCAGATAGGAGAGATGCGACGGATCGATATCGCCCTCGAGTGATTGCAGATAATTGCAATCGAGAATGGTCTTCTGCAGGAAGATGTGTTCGCCGGTCGCCCGCAGGAATTCGTAGTCCGGCAACAGCGGCGGCTCGCCTTTTCCCATATAGGCGAAGATCATGCCGGCGCGCTCGACCACCGGATAGGAGAGGTGGCGGATCTCGTCCTTGTATTTGCTTTCGGGCGGCTCGGCCGGCTGTTCGAGGCAGCGGCCTGCGACATCGAAGAGCCAGCCGTGGTAGAGGCAGCGCAGCCCGCCATCCTCGACGCGGCCGTAAGAGAGATCGGCGCAGCGATGCGAGCAGAGGATGCCAAGCAGACCAGCGCAGCCCTTGTCGTCACGGAAAAGCACGAGGTCTTCGCTGAAAAGCCGAACTGGCTGCGGCGGACCGCCCGCCGGCAGTTCGGACGAGAGCGCGATCGGGTGCCAATAGCGGCGCATCAGCTCGCCGCCCGGCGTGCCCGGACCGGTCTGCGTCAACAGAACGTTTTCCTCGCGTGTCGTCATCGTTGTCTCCCACCCATGCCAAGCCCCCAAGAACAAGCCGCAATGGGCGATTTCGCTTTGCTTGACAGTATCTTGCCGTGAATCGCAGGATGAAAGTCAAGACGCGAAAGCGCCCAACCGCGCGCAGCGCGGAATTAAGACAAGTGGCCGCGGGTGTTCGGGGGAAAGTTGTGAGCCAGAGCGGCGAGGGTGTTCTGATTGGCGCGCGGGGCCGGGCGAAAGCTTCCTTCGGCTGGATCGGGTCGGGCGGCGCGAGCCTCGTCCTCCTCGTTACCGGCTTCTTCGTCCTCTATCCGCTGGCGCTGCTGGTCTATGGCAGTTTCGTCATCACCCGCGCCGATGGCAGTACCGGCTATGGCTTCGCGACCTGGCTCTCGGCCGTCAATCAGCCGGGCATGTGGGCGTCGCTGCTCAACACGGCGACGCGGACGATCGCGACCGAAGTGATCTCGCTGCCGCTCGCCATCGGCGTGTCATGGCTCGTCGCGCGCAGCGATCTGCCGGGCAAGCGCCTCATCGATAATTTCATGTGGATCGCCTTCTTCCTGCCGGCGCTGCCGGTGCTGCTCGGCTGGATCCTGCTGTTCGATCCGGATTACGGAATGGTCAATCAGCTCTTGGCGAAGGGCTTCGGCATTACGCAGCCGGTATTCAACATCTATACCTTCACCGGCATCGTCTTCGCGCATCTCGCCTCACGCTCGATCTCGGCGAAATACATCTTTCTGGTGCCGGCCTTCCGCAACATCGATTCCTCGCTGGAAGAGGCGGCGCGGGTCGTCGGCTCGGGTACACTCGCGACCATCGGTGCGATCCTCGTGCCGCTGCTGCTGCCGGCGATCCTTATCACAGCGGCGATTTCGCTGATCCATTCGCTCGAATCCTTCGAAATCGAGCTGATTCTCGGCCCGCCGATCAGCTTCTATGTCTTCAGCACCAAGATGTATCAGCTCATGCGCCTATCGCCGCCGCTCTTCGGCGAGGCGACGGTGCTGGGCTTCGCCGTGTTGATCGTCGTTTTGCCGCTGATCCTCTGGCAGCAGCGCCTGCTGGCGGCGAACCGTTTCGTCACCGTCACCGGCAAGGCGCGGATGCAGCTTTTCGCGCTCGGTCGTTGGCGCTGGCCAACTTTCTGGCTGCTGGCGCTTCTCGGCATCTTCACGACGGTCGTACCGGGCGTTTGCCTGATCCTCGGTACTTTCATGAATATCTTCGGCCGTTTCGATATGGCGCGTATCTGGACCGCCGATCATTGGTCGGAAGTGCTCAGCGATCCGCTGTTGCTGCGCGCGCTCTGGAACACGATCGTTATGGGCGGCGCGGCGGCGCTCTTCGGCATGCTGTGGTTCTCGCTCGTCGCCTATGTCTCGGTGCGGACGCGCTATCCGGGCCGCAAGCTCCTCGATTTCGTCACCTGGCTGCCGGCGAGCCTGCCCGGCGTGATCCTCAGCCTCGGGCTGCTCTGGATGTTCCTCACCGTGCCGGTGCTGCGGCCGCTTTACGGCACGATCGTCGTGCTGGTCGTCGCGGTGCTGATCAACGCGGTGACGACCAGCACGCAGATCATCAAGAGCAACATGGTGCAGATCGGCGCCGAGCTCGAGGAATCAGCCTATATCGCCGGCGCCGGCCGCGCCGCCACCTATCGCCGGATCGTGCTGCCGCTGCTGGCGCCGGTGCTGGTGACGGCGGCGCTTTATATTTTCAGTGCCGCGGCGCGCAACGTCGCGACCATCGTCATGATCGCGACCGGCGGCAACCGGCCGTTGGCGCTGTTGCAGATCGACTATATGATCGACGGACAATACGAAGCGGCATCGATTGTCGGCGTGTTCATCGTGATGCTGACCTGGGGTGTGGCGATGATCGCGCGCGGGATTGGCCGGCGCTTCGGCTTTCGGACATTGTAAAAAGGGGAAGGGCTCATGGCGCAGCTCATCGGCGGATTGGCGACGTCCCACGCGCCGCAGCTTTTGATGCCGGCGCTCCAATGGAGCGATTTGCCGACGCGCACCAAGGGCCCGTTCAACCCAAAGCCCGACATCGCGAAGGACCTCACCGACGAGGCGAAGCTCGCGAACCAGGCGCGCTGCAACAAAGCGATCGGCGCGCTCCGGGCGCAGCTCGAAGCGTGGGCGCCGGATGCGGTCATCGTCATGGGCGACGACCAGCATGAGAATATCCTCGACGACAACCAGCCGCCGTTCCTGCTCTATCTCGCGCCAGAGACCGACGCGACATTGCATTTCAATTATCTCGGCGTGAAATCGACCGACCAGATGACGCGCTACCCGGTGGCGAGTTCACTTGCGGCGCAGCTCTATGACGGGCTGACCGATGAAGGCTTCGATATCGCGTGGTCGCGCAAGAACCGCGAGGAATACGGCCTTGGCCACGCTTTCGGCCGCGCGCTCGATTTTCTCATGCCGGTGAAGAAATTCCCGATCGTGCCACTGATGGTGAACACCTATTACCCGCCGGCGCCGAGCGCGAAGCGCTGCCTCAATCTCGGCAAAGCGCTGCGCCGTGTGATCGAGGCGTTGCCCGGCAATGCGCGCATCGCGCTCGTGGCCTCAGGCGGCCTCAGCCATACGGTGATCGACGAAGCGCTCGATGCGGCCTTCATCAAGGCGCTCGAGACGCATGACGAGAGCTATTACGCCGCGATGCCGTCCGATGTGCTGGTCGAAGGCACGTCCGAGATCCGCAACTGGATCATCCTCGCCGGCGCGATGGGCCGCGGCGGCAAGGTGGTCGATTACGTGCCCTGCTATCGCCAGCCCAGCGGCGTCGGCTGCGCGATGGGGTTCGCGGTGTGGAAGTGAATTAAGATGTCATTGCGAGCGAAGCGAAGCAATCCAGTGGTTGAGGCACACTGGATTGCTTCGTCGCGCGAAGCGCTCCTCGCAATGACGGATCTCCACTAAGCCCCGAACATCTCCGCGGGGCGCACGCGTTTCACCTCATGCGCGTGGAGGGCGGGGAGCACATCCTGGCCGAAGCGGCGGATCTGCTCCATGAACATCTCATGCGGCATGGCGCCGAGATTGACGTTCAAGAGCACATTGTTGGCGCCGGCATGCTCGCCTTCCTCAATGAGGCGCTCGATCACTTCTTTGGGAGAGCCCCAGGCGGCGCGGTCAGCGACGCGCTTTTCGGCATCGGCCATGGTGAAGGCTGCGGTCTTCACACGCTCGTTCATCAAGGGCCCGCGATTTTCCGGCCGCACGTAATCGTATGAGGCCGGATTGCGCGCCGACCCCAAGCGGGCGAGAGCGACGCTGTTACCGTGCCCGAACAGCATGTTCTGGAAATAGACGTAGTATGGCCCGTATTCCTTGATCGCGGCGGCGCGGCTGTCGGCGACACAGGCATCGGCGAAGAGCGTGATCTGATCGGGGGTGACTTTGTTGCCCGCCTTAGCCACGGCTTTCGCGTAATAGCCGATGATGTCCTCGATCAGGCCTTTCGAGAATTCCGGCAGGGCGATCGGATAGTTGCGGCTGCCGGCCCAATCGAGAGTCTCTTTCGAGCCGGTGACCGGAATCCAGATCGGCGGATGCGGCTGCTGATAGGGTTTCGGCCAGAGCGAGATGTCCTTGTACTTCCAGAATTTTCCTTCGTGTGAGAACTGCTCCTGCGTCCAGGCCTTCATGATGATCTCGTAGCTTTCCTCGAAACGTGCGCGCGCTTCGCTGGCCGGCATCGAGAAGACGTGGTATTCGCGCGGCGCGCCGCGCGCCAGGCCGGCGATCACGCGCCCGCCCGAGATCTGATCCGCCATCGCGGTCTCTTCCGCGATCAGCAGCGGATCGTGCATCGGCAGAAGATAGCCCATCACCACGAATTTCAGCCGCTTCGTATGCTGTGCCGCGACAGCGATCAGCATGTTCGGCGAATTCATCAGAGAATGCGGCGTGGTGTGATGCTCGTTGAAGCCGACGCCGTCGAAGCCGAGTTCGTCCATGAGCTTCCAGGCTTGGATGTGCTGCTGATAGGTCTCGTGCGCGATCTTCGGATCGAAATATTTGCCGGGCAGCGGATAGGGCAGGTCGCTGAATTCGGTGAACTGATGTGCATAAGGCACGAGGTCGAACAAAAAGACTTTCATCGCAGCGTTTCTTTTTAGGATGAATTCGGGAGAACGAGATTATTCTTTTCGGTCATTGCCGGACTTGTTCCGGCAATCCATCGACCCGCGGGACGAGCCCGCGGGTGACGGATCATAAATGATCCGTCAATTCCGGAACGACGGATCGAGCCGATCGAGATTGCGCAGGATCGCGGCCCATTCGACCTCGCCGCCGGTTGCACGATTCTTGTCGAATTGCTTCGCCGTGTGCTCGCACACCTCGGGCTTGGGCTCGATGATCTCGGCACCAGCCGCCATCAGGCGAAGCTGTGCGTCGGCGACACGGATCAGCATCGCCATAGTGGTGACGGCACTGCTGATATTGGCGCCGGTCGTCAGCAGACCGTGATTACGCAAGATCACCGAATGATTGCTCGCGCCGAGATCGCGGGCGAGGCGGGCGCATTCGTCGCTGTCGGTCGCGATGCCTTCGAAATCGTGATAGCCGATGCGGTTGTAGAAATTCATCGCATCCTGGCAGAAATATTTGAGCCCGCCTTTCACCGCCGAAATCGCGATGCCGGGCTCGGTATGGACATGCATCACGGCGTTGATGTCGGGCCGCGCCATCAGCACCGCGGTATGGATCGTCGTTGCGGCAGGATTGATCGGCTTGTCCTCGCCGATCGGCCGGCCCTCCATGTCGAGCTTCAAGAGGCTCGACGCGGTCACTTCCTCGAACAGCAGCCCATGCGGCTTGATCAGGAAATGATCGGGCTCGCCCGGTACGCGCAGCGTGATGTGATTGAAGATCGAATCATTCCAGCCGGCATATTGCGCGTGGCGATAGGCGGCGGCGAGATCGACGCGCGCCTGCCACTCGGCCGGCGGAATGGAATTGCGGAGCGACGGCTCCTTATGCAGCGGCGTTGCTGTCACCATCGTCGATCTCCCCAGAAGGCATTTCCGAGCGCCAGTATAGGGTTTTCGCGGGATGGCTCAAACAACGTCATTGCGAGGGACAACCCGGCCAACCGCTCTTCGCGGTTGGCCCCTCCGGGTTCACGCGCGAAGAGCGCGTGAACGGGTTGTCGGCCGAAGCAATCCAATGTTACACCGCGTTGTTGCTCCTGGATTGCTTCGCCCTCCGGGCTCGCAATGACGCTATAAAGGGCTGGAGGAGAATAGGAATGAAAATCGTCGTCGTCGGACCCGCCGCCACCGAATACGCCTTCGTTCCGGTCGAGGAGGAATTGAAACGCCGCGGCCATGAAGTGATCCGCTATGTCGGCGCGGCGCCGTTCCTGGCCAAGCCCGATGCGCTCGCGAAGGCCGACATCCTTTACGGCAACGCCTACCCGTGCACGCGCGCGCTGCTCGAGAAGGCGCCGCAGCTTCGCGCCGTGGTCAATCCGTGGATCGGCATGGAAGGCTTCGACATCGCCGGCGCGACATCGCTCGGTATCGTCGTCGCCAACGGCCAGGTGCCGGAGAATTATCTGAGCGTCGCCGAGGCGACGATCATGCTGATCCTCGCTTGTCTCCATAACCTGCCCGAGAAGATCGCGGCGCTGCGCGCCAATCAGCCGGCGCCGTCGCGCATGAATGCGCGGACGCTGCGCGGCAAGACGGTCGGCATGATCGGCTTCGGCAATATGGCGCGCGCCATCGCGCATCGGCTCTCGACTTGGGATGTCACCCTTCAGGCCTATGCGCCGCGCGTGCATGAGCCGGTGCCGGCAAATGTCGCTTTTGTTGGCCTCGACGATCTGTTGCAGACCAGCGATGTCGTCTGTGTGCTCGCGACGCTCAATGCCGAGACGAAGTATCTGCTGAATGAGGCGAAGCTGCGGCTGATGAAGCCGAATGCGATCCTCGTCAACACCGCGCGCGGCGGCATTGCCGACGAGGCGGCGCTGGTGAAGATCGCGAAAGAGGGACGGCTGCATAAGATCGCGCTCGACGTGTTCGAGACCGAGCCACTGCCGCCTGACAGCGCCCTGCGCGATCTGCCGAACGCAATCCTGACGCCGCATTGCGTCGGCCATTCGCGCGAGGGCGCCGAAGCCGTACCGCGCACGGCGATCGCCAATATCGAGAGTGTGATTGCCGGCGAGCCGCCGGTCTATGTCGTCAATCCCGCCGTGCTGCCGGAATGGCAGAAGAAGTGGGGTAAGTAGCGCGTTGCAAAGCCATCCTACATCCTTCGACTACGCGCTTCGCGCTTCGCTCAGGACGAGGAAAGACTAAAACGGGCATCTACGAGAAGATGCCGTACTGGATTTACCTCGTCCTGAGCGAAGTCGAAGGACGCTAGATTGTCTTGCTACATTCTACCGCTTCACATCCTCGGCGAAGCGCTTGTCGATCACCTGGTCGAGGGTCACCTTGCCCTTGAGCATGTTCTGGCTCTCGAACCAGGCGAGCTGGCGCATCATGTCGGCGAAATCCATCCGCGCATCCGGATCGACGTAAGGGATCGCGAGCTTGAGCTGCTCTGGCGTCTGGCCGAGATATTTCGCCATGATGGCGAGTGCCTCATTCGCGCCGGGCCCGTCATGCCGCGTGCCATTGGCGGCGGTGAAGGCGTTGTGGAAATCGTGCAGGCCATGGCGCAAACCCGTGAGGAAGCGCTTCACCACATCGCCGCGCTCGTTGAGCGTCTTCGGCGAGGCGATGAGCGCGCTCGATTGCCAGGGCGCCTCGTCGCCGACCCAGGCGAGCAGCTTCAGATCGCCCTTCGCCAGCGACGGCGTCATCACCGTCGCCGGGACGACGCCCGTATCGGCGGTGCCGCCGGTCACGGCCGAGACGATGTTGCCGTTGGCTTGCAGCGCAAGGAAGCGCACCTGGTTGAGTGCCACGTGATGCTTCAGCGCGACTTGCGCCGCGGCGTAATGCACCGGCGAGCCGATCAGCGAGATCGCGATCGAATGACCGGCGAGTTTGTCGAGGCTGGTGAGCCCCGCGGCCGATGCGGCGTTCGAGAGGATGAAGGCGTTGACCTGGAAGGTCGCGTGCTCGCGCGCTTGCCCGGCGAAGATCTTCACCGCGCCCTGGGCGGCAAGGGCATAGAGCTGCGCCGAGACGCCGGTCGAGCCGATATCGGACGAGCCCGACACGATCGCCGGCGGCACGAGGCCCGGTGAATCGAAATTCGCGAACTCGATATCGATACCGGCGTCTTTGAAATAGCCCTTATCGAGCGCGACATAGACGGCGCCGAGCGCCGTCGATTTCACCGTTGCGATCTTCACCACATCGGCGGCCTGGGCAACGCCGCTGCCGATCAGTAACGCCGCGAAGCTACAAGCGATCTCCCGAATCAATTTTTTCACAAGGACCCCCGTTCTTCGATCAAAGCCAAGAACGCTAGTCCGATTGCGTGCGTGTCTCGGGCACGTAGCGGACCAACAAGAATGCTACCACCGCGGCGCATGACGAGGTGAACAAGAATGCCGAGCCGTAATCGACGGTATCGGCGAGCAGGGCGAAGATGATCGGGCCCAATGCGACGCCGCCTTGCCCCGTGAACCGCCAGATGCCGAGGAAGGTACCGCGCGCTTCCGCCGGCGCCACATCGGCGCCGACCGTCTGCACCGAGCCGCCGGTCAGGGCCTGGGTCGCAACGCCGAGGAGGAACATGCCGACATACCAGGCGAGCGAGAGATGTGCGTAGGCCGAGACGGCGAGGAGCGCCATGGCGATGGTGACGCCGCTAAAGCCTGGCACCATCGTCCGCTTGCGGCCGAAGCGGTCCATGATCCAGCCGCCGGTGAAGCCGATGGGCAAGGAGAGGCACGAGGCCGCGGTGGCGAGATAGCCGATCTGCTGCGGCCCGAGACCATAGGCGAAAGCGGCATAGAGATGGAGCAGATCGGCGTTGAGCGGGCCGCGCGTCATGCCGGCGAAGAGCGCGACGCCGAAATAGACGAGGCGCGGCATGATGACGTCGCGCAGCGACATGGTGCGCGCTGCTTTCTTATTGCCTTTGCTTTGCCGCGGCGTATCCGTGCCGAAGGTCGAAGTCGGGATGAGGGCGATCAACGCCATCGCCGCGAAGACCAGGAACGGCGCGCGCGGTCCCCAGGCGGCGGCGATGAAGCCGCCGATGATCGGACCGGCCAGCCGGCCGGTGCTGTCCATGCCGAACATCCAGCTCACCAGCCGGCCGCGTTGCGACGGCGCGGCGCCATAGGAGATCGCGGCCAGCCGCGCCATCTGCCACATCTGGGCGGCCATCCCCGTGAGGAAGCGCAGGATCAGCAGCTCGGTGAAATTATCCGAGAAGAAGATCGCGAAGCTGGTCGCCGACGTGATGAGCGGCGCCGAAATCAGCACGACGCGGTTGCCGAAGCGATCGATCAGCCAACCCGAGGGGATCGTGCCGACGACATTGCCGAGCACGAAGGCGGTGACGATGCCGCTCGCCATGCCGAAACTGACTGCATAGGTCTTGGCGAGGGTCGGGATCGCGGGCAACGCAATCCCGGTCCCGATCGCAAGGACGAGTGCTGGCAGATAGGTCGAGAGGAACGCGTCCCAGGAAACGGCCGCCTGGCCGCCCGATCTTATTGCTGCGGCGTCGTTCCCCGTATTTTCTCCCGAACCGGCCTCGCTCATCCCCGCAGTAATACAGCCTTTATTCGGCCGCGTCGCGGGGGCGGAGTGAGGGTGAGAGCAGCTCGAGCACCTTCCCCTTGGTCTCGATCGCGATGAAGATGACGGTAAGGCCGCCGATCAGGCCGAAACACCCATAGATGAGATAGGCATTGTTGAGACCGATATTCGGCCTTGCCCAGCCGAGGAAGATCGGGCCGACGATCGCCGCGAACCGCACAAAGGCGTTGCCGACGCCGACGCCGATGGCCCGCATCTCGGTCGGATAGAGCTCCGCCGTATAGGTGCTGAGCCCCAAGGCGAGGATCGAGTTGAAGGCCGACGCCAGCATGAACAAGGCCATGAGGAAGGCGATGCTCTGGCCGGGGAAGGCATAGGTGAAAAGCAGCAGCAGCGGGATGGCGCTGCAGAGCTGACCCAAGGCGAAGAGCGGCTTGCGACCGAATTTGTCGATCAGCAGGATGCCGGTGATGGTGAAGCAGAGGCCGACACCGCTGGAGAAGAAGCCGAAGCTGATCGCTTGCGGCAGGCTCGCATGGTACACCGTGCGCAGCAATGTCGGGACGGTCG
>DATMZZ010000327.1:0-2472 GCA_035573175.1 Allostellaceae bacterium | reverse complement strand
GAGGAACATAGCTGGCGCGATTTCGCGAGCGTCGCCCAAGCTTTGGGCGCGCGTCGCGTTCAGGGCAAAGCGATCTTTCGTGTCGATTAATCCGGCGATCGTTTTTGCGACCGTGATAGTGGCGCAAGAAAGCAAGATCGTTTCAATATCGCCGCATTGAAACCGCGCTGCCGCGCGATTACGTCAGAGTTGGTGCAAACATCTATGGAGGATGCCAAACAAGCATGACTCCACCGGGTCAGAATTGATCAGCACCAGATGCAAAGCCCGGTTGTTGGATCGGGCGGTGAGCTTTCACAGCCACCCAAAATGAACCCCGCCATAGCCGACGCTAGGCGGGGTTCGCTTATTGAGAGATGATGTTGTGCGTGTTAGGCGGCCGCATCCACCGGCGGCTGCGGTTCCGTCGTGCGCTGTGCCGGCTGGGTCGCGAGCGCGACCACATCCGCCGAGGTTTGCGCCGCGTAGCGTGTCGCCGACATGGCTTCGTGTGAAAAGGCCAGCGCCTGATCTGCGAAAGCATGCAGATCGGAATCAAGCCGTTTCATGCTGTCCTCGAACCAGCTCCGCTGGATCGATGCAGCTTCCTTGAAATCGTTGCAATTAGCGAGCCGCTCGAGCGTATCGAGCGTCGATGTCGTCGCTGCGTACCGCCGTTCGAGCCAACCGGTCGCCACCGGCTGACTTGCCTGAAGCATGCCGGCTTGGGCGCGCAGCCACGCCTCGACTGGCCAGTTCAACATGCGCGCAATGGATGCGTCGAAGAACGGTAACCGCGACGCAGCTTCCACCGCACTCTCCACCCTATCCTCCATACCGATTTTCTGTCCTCGCGCCATACGTATGCCTCCTCATTTCCTGCTACGGGAGTCAAATGAAGCAAAGTTGCGCCGAATGTTTGACGAGCGTTTAGGCTAACGCCGTATTGTGACGGAAGTTAGGCCAACGCCATGACATACAGAGATTTCATATTCGCAACGCATCGGATGAAAGCGCTTCCACCAACGCATTGATCAGCGGTTTCAGGTGAAAGCTTGTTGCCGGCATGGCCGCGACAGTGAAGCCGCGTTTTTTCAATGCGCTCGCGGCGACAGGTCCCACGGCAGCGATGTGTATCCGCGCAAGCCCTTGACGCAATTCTGCTTCGAGCCCGCGCTGCTTGGCGACTTCTTCGAGCCGCTCGATCTGCGGCGTGCTCGTGAAAGCAATCGCATCGATTTTTCCCGCCACCATGCCGCGGATCGCCGTGTCCACGAGTTGACTCTCTGCATCCGACGCATAGCGGTAAGGTAATACCGGATCGGGCTTGGCGCCGGCCGCTCGCAGAAAATCGAGCAGCAAAGGATTGGGATTGCCGGGATAAAGCTGTACGCCGACGGTGCGGCCCGCGAGCGGCTCGCGCTTCAGCGTCGCGATCACGCCTTCCGTCGTCGGCGTCTCGGCCGCGAGGCCCGGCGCGAGACCCAATTCGCGAAGCACGCGCGCCGGTTTCGGCCCGCGCGTAATCG
Organism: Allostellaceae bacterium; assembly: GCA_035573175.1. Taxonomy (GTDB): domain Bacteria; phylum Pseudomonadota; class Alphaproteobacteria; order ATCC43930; family CGMCC-115725; genus CAIKMD01. The sequence continues at coordinate 964 of DATMZZ010000327.1, read as the reverse complement.
TGCGTAATTGTTTCAGCGCCGTGACCGCTTTCTCTTCGATGCCGGCGCGCCGGCCGACAGCCAACAGCCTGCGTAATCCTTCGCCGGTCAGCAGGATGAGATCGTCGAACGCACCGGCGCCGAGGCGTTGCAACCACGCCTCGACGGGTGTCGGATCTTCGACATCGCGGATTGTCACCAGCGGGCAGCGCACCGCTTCGGCGCCGCGCTCTTCCAGCATGCGCGCAAAAAGGTCGAGTTCGCGGCTCTCCGGTACCAGGATGCGCCGGCCGGCGAGCGGTTTTCCCGATGCGGCCCCTTCCGCTTCCATACCCCGATTCTACCACGCTATGATTGCCGCGATGAGCCTCACCATTCGCCCCCTCGAAGAAACCGATGTCGAAGCCGCGGACAAGGTCCGCCGTCTGGCTTTCGGCACTTATTTCGGCCTCCCCGACCCGCTCAGCTTTTCCGGCACGGCGCGGCTTGTCGAAACGCGCCGCCGCGCCTGGCCGGATGGCGCGCTGGTCGCCGAGAAGGACGGCACGATCGCCGGCATCACGATCTCGAGCCGCTGGGGCAGCCTTGGCCTCTTCGGCCCGCTCGCGGTGCATCCCGAGCATTGGCGCGGCGGCGTCGCGCATAGCCTGCTCGAAGCATCGATGCCGATCTTTGATCGGTGGCAATGCCGCGCGGCGGCGCTGTTCACGTTCCCATCCAGCCTGACGCATGTCGGGCTCTATCAGCGCTACGGCTTCTGGCCGCGCAGCCTTACCGCGATCATGAACCGGCCGGTGACGGCGCCGAGCCCGGTACGGCAAGCGCGCTCGCTGACCGCAATGAGCGCCGCCGAGCAGCAGGATGCGATCGCGCAATGCGCCGCGCTGACCGATCAGCTCCACGCCGGCCTCGATCTGCGCGACGAGATCGCGGCGGTGATCGCGCATCCGGCCGCCGATGCAATTGTGCTGACCGAAGGCTCGAC
>DATMZZ010000326.1:0-4645 GCA_035573175.1 Allostellaceae bacterium | reverse complement strand
CAGATCCCAAGGTGAACGGGCGGCGGCTTTTCGTGCCGCAGGGCCGCACGCTCGGGGGCGGCAGCTCGGTCAACGGCATGGTTTATATCCGCGGCCAGAAAGAGGATTACGACGGCTGGGCGGCGATGGGCGCAACCGGCTGGTCCTACGAGGACGTGCTGCCCTTCTTCTGCAAAGCGGAAGGCAACGCGACCTTATCCGGCCGTTATCACGGTACCGAAGGCCCGCTGAAGGTCGATGATCTGCGCTACCACCACCCGCTGACCGAAGCCTGCCTGCGCGCGGCGCAAGAGACCGGCGACGGCCGCAACCGACAGATTCCTTACAATTACGATTTCAACGGCGAGGGCCAGGAAGGCGTCGGCTTCCATCAGGTGACGCAGCACAAGGGCGAGCGCGCCAGCACGGCGCGCTGCTATCTGCGCGAAGCCGAGAAGCGGCCGAACCTTACCGTCGCGACCGAAGCGGTCGTCGATCGCGTGCTGATCGAAGAGCGGCGCGCGCGCGGCGTCGCCTATCGCAGCCATGCCGACGGTGCGGTCGAAGCGACGGCGCGGCGCGAAGTCATCGTCACCGCCGGCGCTATCGCGACACCGACCGTGCTGATGCGCTCAGGCCTCGGCCCGGCCGCGCATCTACAAGAGCACGGCATCGAGGTGGTCCTCGACAAGCCGTCGGTCGGCGCTAATTTTCAGGACCATCTCTCGGTGCCGGTCCATGGCCGCTGCAAGGACCCGATCAGCATCCTCGGCGAGGACAAGGGCTTCAAAGGCCTGAAGCACTTCGTGCAATGGTATCTCTTCCGCACCGGCATCGTGACCAGCAATGTCGTCGAGGGCGGCGGCTTTCTCGATCTCGATGGCGACGGGCGTTGCGATACGCAATTCGTCTTCATTCCGATCCTGCGCGGCGAGCTCAATCAGAAGATGCCGGATATTCACGGCCTTTCGGTGCAACCGTGCTTGCTGCGGCCGAAATCGCGCGGCGAGATCCGCTTGAAGAGCAAGGACCCGCGCACGGGGCCGCACTTCAAGGGCAATTACCTCGCCGAGCCCGAGGATGTCGCGCATCTCGTCCGCGGCACCAAGCTCGCGCGCAAGATGCTGAAAGCCCCTTCTCTCGCCCGGGTGCTGATCGGCGAATATCTGCCAGGCGAAGACGTGCCCGACGAGGACGAGCCGCTCGGCGATTTCGTGCGGCAATATGCGAAGACCGTGTTCCACCCCGCCGGCACCTGCCGCATGGGCAATGATGCCGAGGCGGTGGTCGATCCGAAACTCAAATTCAAAGGCATCGATGGGTTGCGTGTTGCCGACGCTTCGGTGATGCCGACTGTCACCAGCGGCAACACCAACGCGCCGACGATCATGATCGCCGAGCGCGCCGCCGATTTCATCACGCGCGGGCTGTGAGACAGTTACTGACCATTCAAACAACCGCCTTCCCCGCGAAAGCGGGGACCAGGGATAGAGATGAGATGCTGCCCTGGATCCCCGCTTTCGCGGGGAAAGCGATAAAAAGATAAAAGGAGAGGAAGAAATGACCGATACCGTTCCGCCGATCCGCCGCGTCATCACCGGCCATGACGCCAACGGCGTCGCCAAGGTGCTGATCGACGATTTCGCGACCAACGCCAAGCCGTCGCGGCGGCCCGGCGGCGGCAAATCGACTCTCATCTGGTGCAGCGACCGCATGCCGGTCGATATCGGCATCGGCGAGAAGGTCGAGGATATGGGCGCTCGCATCCTCGGCACCGCGCCGCCGCCGAACGGCTCGCGCTTCTGCGTGATCGATTTTCCGGCCAATGCACCGGGCACGATGCACCGCACCGAGACGATCGATTACGTGCTGGTGCTGTCCGGCGAGATCGAGATGGATATGGATGAATCGACGGTGAAGCTCAAAGCCGGCGATATCCTCATCCAGCGCGGCACCAACCATTCCTGGGTCAATCGCAGCGACAAGCCGGCGCGCGTCGCCTTCGTGCTGATCGACGCGCAACCGCTCGGCATCGGCCACCCGGTGACGGGCGGCGCGAGCCCGGGCTGACAAAAAGGGGCGTCATCGCGAGCCCCTTCGACAAGCTCAGGAACGAAGCAATCCAGGGCAACGCGTGATATCCTGGCTTGCTTCGTCGGGCAGCGCCCTCCTCGCAATGACGATAAAACATTGAACTTTAGGAGAGAGTGATGCGACTTCTGGCTCTCATCGGCGCCTTGGGCATCCTCGGCGCCATCGCCGCGGCGGTCTTCTTCTTCGGCGGCTATTACAGCGTCTCGGCGATCCCGGCCGATCCGAGCATCGTCGCCTGGTCGCTGACCAATGTGCGCAACGCCTCGATCAACCACCACGCGACCGACCAGCCGCCGATGTCGCTCGACGATCCGGCCGTGGTCCAGGCCGGCGCGCGCGCTTTCGATCAACGCGGCTGCGCCTTCTGCCATGGCGGGCCCGGCGTCGATTGGGCAAAATTCTCCGAAGGGCTGCGCCCCGACCCGCCCGACCTCAAAGACGTTGCGAAGGATGTGACCCCGCAGCAGATCTTCTGGGTCGTGAAGAACGGCATCAACATGACCGGCATGCCGAGCTTCGCACGCGTCGGCGCCGAGGATAAGGAGATCTGGTCGATCGCCGCTTTCGTCAAGAAACTGCCGAGCGTTTCGGAAAGCGACTACAAGAGTTGGATCGCGCCCCCGGCGGCACCTGCAGCAACCGGCCCAGCAGCACCTACGCCCGCACCGGCGCCAAGCAAGCAGCAATAAGGGAGATCACCATGGACAAGCAATTCATCAATCCGCCCGAACTCTACAAGCATCCGAGCTATTCGCGTGTCATCACGGTGAAAGGCCCGTGCAAATTCATCTTCATCGCCGGCCAGACTCCGTCGGACGAGAAGTATCAGCCGGTTTGTCCGGGCGACTACAAGGGACAGTACGAGCACATCATCAAGATGCTGACGATCCAGCTCCAGGCTGCCGGCGCGACCTGGGATGATGTCGTGGTGCGCCGCGTCTTCACCATGGATGTCGATGCGCTGCAGAAGGCGTTACGCGACGTGAAGCGGCCGGAGAACAAGGAGTTCCCGCCGACCAGTACGATGATCGGCGTGACGCGCCTCTCCAATCCCGGCTTCCTGATCGAGATGGATCTGATCGCGATCACCAACGCCTGAGGCTGGAGCACATTGCCGTGGAAAAAGAATTCATCAACCCGCCGGAGCTGATGAAGCATCCGAGCTATTCGCGCGTGATCACGGTCAAAGGCCCGTGCAAATTCATCTTCATCGCGGGCCAGACACCTTCGGACGATAAGTACCAGCCGGTTTATCCCGGCGATTACAAGAAGCAATACGAGTACATCATGGATTCGCTATCGCTGCAGCTCAAAGCCGCGGGCGCGAGTTGGGACGATGTTGTCGTGCGCCGCGTGTACACGCTCGATGTCGACGCGCTGATCAACGTGATGCGCGATCCGACGACCAAGAAATACGAGAACCGCGACACCATGCCGACCAGCACGATGATCGGCGTGACGCGGCTGACCAATCCCGGCTTCCTGATCGAGATCGACCTCGTCGCGATCACGGACGCGTAGAGGCGACGCAATTTCTCCATTCGTCATTGCGAGCGAAGCGAAGCAATCCAGTCTAGATCAACAACTGGATTGCTTCGTCGCTGCGCTCCTCGCAATGACGATGTTGAATTATACCAGCCGTTTGCCTTCGTGGCGCGGGCCGACGCCGAAGGCGTTCACCGTCGCCGCGGCGGTCATGTAGAAGCCGACGGCGGCGACGAGTTCGATCATCTTGTCGGTGCCGAGCGCCTTATGTGCGCGCTCATAGGTCTCATCGCTGAGCTTCTTCGTTTCCAACAGCTCGCGCACCGTGTTGTAGACCAGCTTTTCATCGTCTTTGTCGAAGACCGGGCTTTGATGCGTGCGGATGGCGTCGACCACCGCCTCGGAGAGGCCGGCCTGCACACCCGCCGGCACATGCGCAGCAAAGACGTATTCGGCATTCCAGTGTCGCGCGACCACGAGCACGGCGAGCTCCAGGAGCCGCCGGCCAAGCTTGCATTCGAGCCGCACGGCGTTGCCGAGGAGATGCGCGCGCTCAGCGATCTTGGGATAATGCATCCACACCGCGAAGGGCCCGCCGGGCGAGCCGCTGCGCACCGCGCCGATCTCCTGCCAAAGCTCCTTCTGCTCCGGCGTCAATTCATCGAATGTCAGCGCGGGCAGTCGAGCCATGGTTTCCCCCTTAGGGTTTGTTAGCGAGGGTTATTTGGCGCGCGGTTTCCCCGCGACGCCCGAGATCGCGATGGCCTCGGGTATAGCAGACATGCTGGCGGGCGCCATCACATGCGCCCCGGCGATGCCCGGGATGGTCGCCAGCTCGGCGATGAGCTCGCCGCAGATCTTCGTGCCTTCGGCCTTGGGATCCGCAGCCTTGTCGAGCCGCTCGATGATCTCGTCGGAGATGATGGTGCCGAAGAGCTTTTCCTTCATCCAGCGCGCCGAGCGCGCCGACGGGATCGGGCAGACGCCGATCAGGATGGCGATCTTCTGCGCGACGCCGATATCCAAAAGGCGTTTCGCATAATTGCGCACGATCTTCGTATCCATGCAGAACTGCGTCTGCACGAAA
>DATMZZ010000325.1:0-3515 GCA_035573175.1 Allostellaceae bacterium | reverse complement strand
CTGCCCGCGGCGAATCATTTTTATGGGGTTTTTGCGTTGCGGAATCGGCGCGTCGGAAGAGAACCTTCGGGCACCTTCAAACCCATCGCGATCCGATGTCAGGGGTTCCGCATAAGGAGCTGATTTTACGGAAAAATAAATTCGATTCGAGGGACTCGTGCGCGCGCGAATAGCAGCCCTGCCCACATTGCTGAAGGGCGCAAAATTGGCTAAGGTTTTCTGACGATTTCTGCTGGCCGATTCGTCGCGTTTCCCGCCTTCTCAGCGCCAGCCTTCGGACTGAAATTTTGGCTGACACACCCGCGCCGCCGCCGCTCGACATTACGCCCGTTGCTATCGAAGAGGAGATGAAGCGCTCCTACCTCGATTACGCGATGAGCGTGATCGTGTCGCGGGCTCTGCCCGATGTGCGTGACGGGTTGAAGCCGGTGCATCGTCGCATCCTTTTCGCGATGAAGCAGGCGGGCTACGACTGGAATCGTGGCTACCGCAAATCCGCGACGAGCGTCGGCGAGGTGATGGGTAACTTCCACCCGCATGGCGACGCGCCGATCTACGAAGCGCTGGTGCGCATGGCGCAGGATTTCGCCATGCGTCTTCCGCTGATCGACGGCCAGGGCAATTTCGGCTCGATGGATGGCGATCCGCCGGCGGCGATGCGTTACACGGAATCGCGACTGTCGCGCGCGGCCGATGCGTTGCTTGACGACATCGACAAAGAGACCGTCGACTTCCAGCCGAATTTCGACGGCAGCCGCGAAGAGCCGAAAGTCCTGCCGGCGCGCTATCCGAACATCCTCGTCAATGGCGGCTCCGGCATCGCCGTCGGCATGGCGACCAACATCCCGACGCATAATCTCGGCGAAGTGGTCGATGCCTGCATCGCCTATATCGACAATCGCGAGATCACCATCGAAGAGCTGATGGAGATCGTGCCGGGGCCGGATTTCCCGACAGGCGGCATCATCCTCGGCCGCGCCGGCATCCACGCGGCTTACGCGCTCGGCCGCGGCTCGATCATCATGCGCGGCAAGACCGAGATCGAGGAGGTCCGCAAGGACCGCGAAGCGATCATCGTCACCGAGATTCCGTATCAGGTGAACAAGGCGCGCATGGTCGAGCGCATCGCCGAGCTGGTGCAGGACAAGACGATCGAGGGCATCGCCGATCTGCGCGATGAAAGCGATCGCCACGGCGTGCGCGTCGTCGTCGAGCTGAAACGCGACGCGATGGCCGATGTCGTGCTGAACCAGCTCTATCGCTATACGCCGCTGCAGACGAGTTTCGGTGTCAACATGCTGGCGCTCGATGGCGGCCGGCCGCTGCTGATGAGCCTCAGGGACATCATCGCGGCCTTCGTCGATTTCCGCGAGCAGGTCGTCACGCGGCGCACGATCTATCTGCTGCGTAAGGCGCGCGAGCGCGCGCATACGTTGCTCGGTCTCGCCGTCGCTGTCGCCAATATCGACGAGATGATCGCGCTGATTCGACGTGCGCCCGATCCGGCGACGGCGCGTGCCGAGATGATGGCGCGTGCCTGGCCGGCGCAAGACGTGCTGCCGCTGATCGCGTTGATCGAAGAAGCGGGCAGGGGCGGCGCCGGCCCCGATGGCACCTATCGCCTGACCGAAGAGCAGGCACGCGCGATCCTCGATCTCCGCCTGCAACGTCTGACTGCGCTCGAGCGTGACAAGATCGCCGAAGAGCTCGGCGGCATCGTCACGGAGATCAAGGGCTATCTCGAGATTCTCGGTTCGCGGCAGCGGCTCATGGAGGTCATCCGTCAGGAGCTGCGCGAGGCGAAAGAGCAATTCGCGACACCGCGGCGCACCGCGATCGAAGAACTCGAATTCGAGACCGATATCGAAGCGCTGATTCAGCGCGAGGACATGGTCGTGACGGTGAGTCACGGCGGCTACATCAAGCGCGTGCCGCTCTCGACTTATCGCGCGCAACGCCGCGGCGGCCGCGGCCGCGCCGGCATGTCGGTGCGCGATGAGGATTTCATCAACCAGATCTTCGTCGCCTCGACCCATGCGCCGATGCTGTTTTTCACCAGCTCGGGCCGCGTCTACAAACTCAAAGTCTATAAGCTGCCGGTCGGTACTCCACAGGCGCGCGGCAAGGCGATGGTCAATCTTCTGCCCAATCTCGCGCAAGGCGAGACGATCTCGACCGTGATGCCGCTGCCCGAGGATGAGAGCACCTGGACCGATAAATTTGCGGTCTTCGCGACGCGCAAGGGCAATGTTCGACGCAATGCGCTCTCCGATTTCGCGAATGTCTTCGCCACCGGCAAGATCGCGATGAAGTTCGAGGGCGATGACGCGGATGATCGCCTTATCGCGGTTGCGGTCTGCGGCGAGAATGACGATTTCCTGCTAGCGACGAGCAACGGCCGTTGCATCCGCTTCCCGGCCGCCGATGTGCGTGTCTTCTCGAGCCGAAGCTCCGTCGGCGTGCGCGGCATCCGCCTCGCGCCCGGCGATGCGGTGATCTCGATGTCGATCCTGCGTCACGAGGATGTGTCGACGGCGCAGCGCTACGCCTTCCTGCGTCTCGATGCCGAGCGCCGGCGCGCCGAGCCGGAAGAGACAGAGAGCAACGGCGCCGAAGACGGTGAGAACGAAGTCGCCGCGCAGATCAGCGAAGAGCAATATCAAGATCTCGCCGCACGGCAGGAATTCGTGCTGGTGCTGACCGAGAAGGGCTTCGGCAAGCGCAGCTCGGCCTATGATTATCCGATCACCGGGCGTGGCGCGCAGGGTCGCGAGAACAACGATCCGAGCCGCGGCCAAGGCGCGACGGTCGCGGTCTTCCCGGTCAATCACGACGATCAGATTATGCTGGTCACCAATCTCGGTCAGCTTATCCGTGTGCCGGTCGACGATATCAGCATTCGGCGGCGGCGCAGCGGCGGCGTGACCGTGTTCAAGGTCGACGAGGGTGAGCGCGTCGTGTCGGTGGCGCGGCTGCCCGATACCGGCGAAGATGTCGGCAATGGCAATGGCAATGTCGGCGCCGGCGAAGGGGGAGAGGCTTGATGAGCGAGCGAATCGGCGTCTATCCCGGGACCTTCGATCCGATCACCAACGGGCATGCGGATATCATCCTGCGCGCGGTGAAGATCGTCGATCGACTGGTTGTCGGAGTCGCGCGTAATGCCGGCAAGGGACCGCTCTTCAACACCGACGAGCGCGTTGCGATCGTGCGCGATGAGCTACAGCATCTCGACGCCGAATCGGCCAAGCGCATCGATGTGCGCGCTTTCGACAATTTGCTGATGCATTTTGCCGTCGAGATGAAGGCGTCAATCATCATTCGCGGTCTGCGCGCGGTCAGTGATTTCGAATACGAATTTCAGATGGCTGGTATGAATAATCGTCTCAATCCGAAAGTTGAGACCGTGTTCCTGATGGCGTCTGACAAATATCAATTCATATCGTCGCGATTCGTCAAAGAAATTGGTCAACTTGGCGGCGATGTTTCTCACTTCGTTAGCACACGTGTAGCGC